>JBILYS010000153.1:0-5058 GCA_044377625.1 Crocinitomicaceae bacterium | reverse complement strand
TTAAAAGAATTTGCTGTTTGTACAAAAAGTTTATCACGTTCCTTAATCACATCACCAATGTAGTATGGTAGGCCACAATTTGCGTAAGAAATATATTCTCCTTTTTCTATAAGAATTATTTCTGCTTTTTCATCTAGTCTTCTTAGTCTTGCTGCGGTAGAAGCTCCACCTGCAACAGCACCAATTATGATATATTTCATTGACTTTTATTTCAAAGATAATCGGTCATTTAAAAACAAAATGTGATTTATATCACACAAGGAGTTGATTCCTTTTGCTTTTTGTTTTTATCACAAAAAAACCTACCGAAAAGGCAGGTTTAAAATAACACGGAAAATGTTAATTTTAAGCGGGTAGTTCAAAAGATGTTTCCCATTTTTCACCTGTTTCCTTAATGATACAAGTTAAATGTAGGAAATTTGTGTCTTCATCTTTTTTAATAATTCGATCAGCAATAATACTTGCTTTTTTTTCTTCATCAGCTAATTCATCACCTACTCTCGGTAAAAAAGGGTAAAGTATAGAAATCCGCTCATCTTCGGTGGAGATCAATGGTAGAGCAGCTTCAAAAATAATTTCTTCAAATTTTTCTGCAATAATCTCGTCATTCATTTCGTCTTTTGCTTCTGGCTTCAAATTATTCACCCAATTATAGAATTTCTCAGTAGCGTCAATTTTTAAACGTGCTTGAATATAATCGGGGAAAGGTGATCGTATATGATTGTCATCTGTATACCAAAAAGCAAAAGTTTCCTCGACAAATTCACTGCTTTCTAATGTATGATTTTCTAAAATTTTCATTTTCTTATAGATTTGATTGACCCATTAACTAATACAAAGTTATTTCACTTTCCGATTTATAAATATGATTTATATCAGTTAAATGAAACGTAAATTTTTCTTAACGATACGTTATCGATATATAAAATTTAGGTTAGTTCTTTATTGACATTAATCACGATTGATATTTTTTTATTATTTTAGAATTCTAAAACATACTACATGATTCCAGATCAACCGATTGAAGAACCTCTATCGTTAAGCATGACGCCCTATATTGGCGCTTGGACGAAAGCCGAAGCCGCACATTTACTTAGAAGAACAATGTTTGGAGCAACAAATCAGCAAATTTTAGATGCTGTTTCAAACGGAATGGCTGTAACGGTAACAGCTTTATTGCAAATTCCTGCAATAGCCGACCCGATAACTTATGATGCAAATGACACGATATCAACTGTGGGCACAACCTGGATAAATAGTGTTTACCCTACAAATGCTACGGCTGCGCAATTAACCGAAAATGCACGAATAAAATCACTAGGTGCATGGATGATGAAGAGAATCAATACTGAACAACTAGACATATCTGAAAAAATGTGCCTTTTTTGGCAAAATCATTTTTCAGCTAATGCAACGTTAGATTCTAGAGCAACATATAATTATCACATGTTGTTGCGTTCCCATGCTCTTGGAAATTTCAAACAACTTGTAAAAGAAGTTACGATAGATCCATGTATGTTAATGTTTTTAAATGGTGCAAGTAACAATGTCTTCAGTCCAAATGAAAATTATGCTAGAGAGATTTTGGAGCTTTTTACAATTGGAAAGGGTCCTCAAATTGGACCTGGAGATTATACCAATTATACAGAAGATGATGTTGCTGCTGGGGCAAAGATATTCACAGGTTTTCTTGTTGAAGGACTAAGAAGTGACACATTAACTAGTCCAGTTTCAACTTTTTACCCAATCTTACACGATGCGACAACAAAGCAACTTTCAGTACATTTTGGAAGTGCAACCATTCCAGATGGTGGCGCTACAGAGTATTCAAATTACATTGATATTATTTTCCAACAACCTCAAGTTGCAACGTATATCTGCACAAAATTGTACCGCTATTTTGTTAATTACGATCTAACTTCAACCGTTCTTACAACTGTAATTGGGGAAATGGCTGCAACACTAATTGCTAATAATTATAACGTATTACCTGTGATGCAGGAATTGTTGACCAGCGAACACTTTTATGATGTCGCACTCCGCGGTTCTATGATTAGAGGTCCTCTGGAAGTTGTTTATGGAATGTTTAATGCAACTTCTTCTGCTCCAAACTTTAATCTTGCAACGGATTCAGACATGTATTTAAATCTTTATTGGCTTGCAGAAAATATGGGACAAGCATATGCAACTCCCCCAAGTGTTGCTGGTTGGATTGAATACTATCAAGCACCGGCATTTTCTAAATTATGGGTAAATTCAACCCACATAAAAACAAGGTTTGACATCGCAACTTATGTTACTTTCCTAACGGGGATCCCAGTTAACGGAGATAATTTGAAACTTGACGCATTGACATTTGTAGATGGTTTGTCGCTACCTTCAGATGCAATTACAGTAATCAATGACATTTGCGAAGTATTTTGTCCAAAGCCAATTTCAGCTGCTCAAAAATTAACCTTAAAATTAATTTTAACGAATGGTCAACCAGATTTTGAATGGACGCTACAATACAACGATTATTTAGCAAATCCTGGGAATACAGTATTTTCTAACCCCGTGAAACAGCGGGTAGAATTAGTATTAATGAGAGTTTTCCAAATTCCACAATTCCAAACAATTTAAGGAGAAAAAGTAGTGTTATGAAAAGAAGAAATTTTGTAAAAAATATATCATTTGCCTCTTTAGCAACTCCTTTTGTTTTGAAAGGAATAAATTACGAGGCGGTTTCGAAAAAATTATTCAATTATTCGAAAAACGCACAGGATCGTGTACTTGTTCTTATTAGATTGAATGGGGGAAATGACGGATTAAATACCGTTATTCCAGTTGACCAGTATGCTAATTTGGCAATTCAAAGGTCCAATATTATTATCCCAGAGCCATCAATACTAGCAATTTCTCCTGAAGTGGGATTTCACCCAGTAATGACAGGAATGCAAAACATGTTCAATTCTGGTCAACTAACAGTTGTTCAAAATGTAGGTTATCCTGAACAAAACAGATCGCATTTTAGATCAATGGATATTTGGTCTACAGGAATGTTAGATCAAAGTGAAACACGCGGTTGGTTAGGTCGCCAGTTTGACAATGATTACCCAAATTATCCTACTGATTATCCAAGTGCAACATATCCAGATCCATTTGCAATCAGTTTGGGTTATGAAGTTTCTTCAACCTGTCAAGGTCTAATGGCCAACTTTTCTCAAGCGCTAGAAGATCCTTTTGCTCCAGTAAATCTGCTGTCGAGCACTGTTGTAAATGATGGAACTTATTATGGTTCTCATATGGAGTATTTATCTACTTTGATTGATCAAACAAATGCTTATGGAGGCCAAATCAACACGGCTGCCAATGCGGGGAATACACTGTCAACATTATATGATACGAATAATCCTTTGGCAATGCATCTTAAAAATGTTGCTCAATTAATTTCTGGAGGATTAAAAACGAAAGTTTACATTTTGAATGTTAATGGTTTTGATACACATGATGCTCAAGTGAGTTCAACAAATGTTATGGCCGGAACGCATGCGGATTTAATAAAGACGTTATCTGATGCGATTAATGCTTTTCAAGATGATTTGAACTTACTTGGAATTTCAAATAAAGTTGCAGGAATGACTTTCTCAGAATTTGGACGTCAAATAGCATCGAATGCAAGTCTTGGAACGGATCACGGAGATGCAGCTCCTTTGTTTTTGTTTGGATCATGTGTGAATGCTGGAATTATAGGGCCGAATCCTACAATTGGAAATGTCATCAATGACCAAGAAGGGGTGAGTATGCAAATTGATTTCAGAGATATTTATGCATCGATATTAAAAGACTGGTTTGAAGTGCCAATTGTGGATATTCAACCTTTGTTTGAGCAAACCGTTACTTTTTACCAAGTACTTGGAGCCTGTAATGTTGGAATTGAAGAAGAGGAGTTTGCGAAAAACAGAATCTTATTGTTTCCAAATCCTGCGGTTTCAAATACATCTATTCGTTTTGAAGCACAAAGTGAATGGGTGAAAATTGAAGTAGTAGATTTCAATGGCCGTTCTGTAAAAACTGTTTTCGATAGCAATATAAGTCAGGGAACACACACCATTTCTTTTGAAATTGGAGAGTTGAACGCTGGAGATTATTTTGTGTCAATACGAAAATCTTCTGGTGATCAAACAGCGAAATTGATTAAGATTAAATAAAGCATAAAAAAAGGTGATTCAAATTATGAATCACCTTTTTTCGAATTTCAAATCATTGAATTTTCAAATCAATTACATTCCCATTTTCTTTAAATCATCTAAAGTCATTTCTTTATAACCTTCAGGAACTGTCATTTTAAATAAATCACCTGATTTTTTGTCTAATTTTTCTTCTAAAGTAGATACCGTCATTAGCATTTTCATCCCACTATTATTGATTTCAAACTGCATTGGAAATCCTGGGACATCCTCGTTTAAATAGCTCTGTCCCTTTTTAGAAACTGCAATGTCTTCGGTGTACCAAAAAATCGTTTCACCACCTTCTTCATCTGTTAATGTTGCTTTTTTACAGACATAATTTGCTATAGTTTTTGTTTCATCACTTAACACAACATCATACTTTGGCTTTTCTGGTTGATTTTTAGTCATCTCAGCAGTGGTAGTTTTGATGGCGTTATTTCCCATCATTCCTCCCATTAACATAAGAAGTTCTCCAGATTTTTCATCTGTAATTGTTGTCATAGTCATCATGGTACCCATTTTCATTTCTGAACGAGTGATTTTGTCTTTGAATAAAATATCCAATGTTGAACCTTGCATCATTCCTACTGCCATTTCCATTTCTGGATTAGTCGTTGATACATCAATTTTGTATGCAATATGACCTTCTGAAAGTTGAGCAACTAATGTAATTGCTGTAGAAGCTGCAAAAACAAGTGATAAAATAATTTTCTTCATAATCTAATTAATTTAATTTTTAAATAAAGATCTCTCAATAAAACAATTAAGAACCCATCAACCAACGGTACAAATCATTTCCATTGGCATATAAAAGAAGACCCATTAAAAGGAAAAAACCAACATATTG
>JBILYS010000154.1:0-5058 GCA_044377625.1 Crocinitomicaceae bacterium | reverse complement strand
GTTTTAATATATTAGCTTCATTATCATTTGAATAGCAAAATAAAATTTTTCGTTTGAGACCGAGATAGGTAAATATTTTAGTCCCTAAAATGGAGTAGTCATTAAATAATAAAAATACGTTTGCTTTTGCTAATAGTTCAACGAGTTTTTCATTTTCTATTTTCGGATAGACTTTGACCATCTGTTTTAAATCGGGGAAGTTACTATCTATTAACTTTGCTAGTTTTTCAGGAGCATTCACTCCATAAAACAGTACTTGTATTTCTTTCCTCTGTTGACAGAATTGATTGCAATACTTAAGAAATGACTCAATTGGGTGCCATTCATAAATTGTTCCAGCAAATGCTATTGTAAATATTTCTGTTTCCTGAATGATGTTTTTGGCTTTTTCCATTACATCAGGATTGAAGCCATTTAGTATTATTTTGTATGATTTACTCTTTAAATTGCCTTCTAATTGTTTTTGAATAAACTTAGATACAGTCACAATTGTATTTACATTTTTAAGATATCTGGATTCAAAGTAGATATTCCACTTTCGACTGATGAAATTGCTAGAACGTGTTTTGTCTTGTACCCATGCATCTCGATAATCTGCAATCCAAGGAATATTAAATTCATTACTTAATTTGGATGCGTACTTGAATAAGATAAAGGGGTCACCAGTTGCAATGATGGAATCAACATCATTATTTTTGAGGTATTCTTTGGCTCCTCGATACAATTCGGCTTTTGGTCCAGTTGGAAAAATAAACTGTGCAAATTCATAAAAAGCACTGATTGATTTTCTGAGAATTCTATATTTGTTTTCTCCATATTTCAACATTAAGCGATTGGCAAAATTTGGAGTATAAGGTGTTCTTATAATCGTACCAAATTCAGTTGTTTCTATGATTGTTTCCTTTGAACTGCCCTTGTCAATATAATCCAACTGATTACCATGCTTATTTTCCCATTGCCGTGTGACAACAATCGGTTCCACATCAAATTCCTTTAAGTAACGATACCAGTTATAAGGTCTCATCCCGCCAACAGAAACATAAGGAGGAAAATCGTATGCGAGAATGAGAACTTTTTTCATTGGTTTTCATTATTTGGTGAATCAGGCAAAACTATTTTCCAATGACCTGTTTTTGAGGAACCGAAATAGTGAATCAACTTGTCTTTCTTCATTTTTTGTAAATGATAACGAACACCTGCTTCACTAAGCTTAATTATTCTACCAATTTCCTTTGCTTTAATCGATGGGTTTTCTTCTATCAATCTTAGAATTTGAAAGGTTCTTTTACTGATAGTATTTGGTGTTTTTTTACTGATAGTTTTTGATGTTTTTTTGGTGGTAGTATTTGATGTTTTTTTACTGATAGTTTTTACTGAATATTTTGAGGATATACCTGCGTTTTCGAGTATTTTTTTACTGATAGTATTTGTTGGACTTTTAGTGATAGTTTTAGTGGTAGTTTTTTCTTCTAACAAAGGGATGATCACTTCAAACAAATCTTCTTCTTTGAACTGTGGTAGTTTGCCTGAATACAGTTTACTATACTTATAGACATTTCGAATTCCAGTACCTAATTCTTCTGCACGTGCCATTTGAACAAAAAACTTTGCAATGTGAGGGTTTTTGGGATAGGATTCGTAATTATTTGGCTCAATGAATCCATATAAATGCGGTTTATTTGCATTTTTTATCACACAACAATCAGCTAAAATTTCAAAAGTCGAAACCCTTGGATTAATGTACTCTCGGTGTATTAAAAAATTAGCGACTACTTCGCGGAATATATTCTCTCTTAATGAAATGCGTTGATCTCCTTCTAAATAGAAATTATCAGGAAGGTGTTTCGCTATAAAATGCATTAATGATTCGTAGGCAGTAATCAAATTACATCGTAGAGTTTCTCTATCATCATATCGGTTTGTATCCATTCGCCGTACAAGAGCTTCTGTTTTATAATGTGGAAGCATGCTAAGGATAGCCTCTTCTTTTCCAAAAAGAAGCAAGGCGGCAAGTGTAAACCCTTCTAAATTTGAAAATAAATCCGTTCGATACAATCCTGCGGCCTTGTAAAAATCCAATCCAATAAGCTCTAACCATGGATGAGCTGGACGATGAATTAATTCTTATTTTGTAAAAAAAATCAAAGGAATTATCTCTCTATTAACTCCTATAAAGGACCCACAAGCTTGCGGTAACTATTAACTAGTAATTTGTAACTAGCAACTAATAACTATTTCATTTCCTTTACCAACTCCGCCAATTTCTCAACCTGTATCTTTCTTGAATACTTTTCAACGCCAATTGAATCGCAGGCAATTTGACCGGTTGATTGAAATCCCTCATATAATTCTTCAAGAACTTCCATTAAATGATTTGAATCTTTGACAATAACACCAGAGTAGGTTTCGTTGATGAGGTCGGCTTGAAAAAAGCGAAAAATTAGAGTTCAGTATTTTTTTGAAAAATACTTTTCAGGAATATTATTAATTCTATAAAAAATAGTTTATAGACTAATAACACATCGTGGAAGTATCCTTTCTTATTGAAACTAAAATCTTTAACACCAACTTCTTCAACTAGTTCCTGCGAATGATAGGTGCCAAAAAGATGATCCCAAAAAATAAAGGTGACGCCAAAGTTTTTATTGTAATGTTTTGAATTAATAGAATGATGAATTCTGTGTGCAGCCGGAGAAACAAAGATAAATTTTCCAAACCATCCCCAGTCAGAACGAATTTCAGAATGTATTAGATGTTGATGTAGTTCACTAATAATTGTAACAATAAAAAAAGACTCTATAGGCGCTCCTAGTAATACGAATGGAATTAAATCGAAGAATCTACCAATTTCAGATTCTAAAAAATGACCTCTATGCCTTGTTAATACAGTAAGATTGGTTGAAGAATGATGAAAGGCGTGTATAGGCCATAGTGGTTTGAATTTGTGAAAAATAAAATGACGAAAATAACTTTTTAAGTCACTCACTAGGTATATTATAAAAAATTGCAAGTAAACATTATTAATGGAAAGTGATATTTTGAAAGGCAAGGACTTTTCAATAATACCTACTAGATAGACGCAAATTCCAAAGCTCAATATGATAGACAAGATTCGGAAGAATCCAAAACTTTCAATAAACCAACTTATTATATCTGTTAAGATTGATTTATTTGGATTAAAAATTTTTTTTAGTGAAGAAGCATGATATCCTACAACAACGAGTTCAATTAATATAACTGTTATACTTATCGAAAGAAACAAAATGAAATAATGGAAGTTAAATTGATATGTCAATAAACCTTTGAAAAAGCGTACTACTTTAGTAATTAAATCATCCATTAATGAGTGAAATTAATACAAATTAAATAATTGTAATTTTCTTACTCTCTTTTTCTTTAATTAACTCGAAGTAGTTAATTATTCCATCTTAATTTTTTGACATTATATCGATTTAATCAACTCCGCCAATTTCTCAACCTGTATCTTTCTTGAATACTTTTCAACGCCAATTGAAGCGCAGGCTATTTGACCGGTTGATTGTCTAAAAGTTTTTCTTTAAATAAATGCTTAATTGCATGCCTTTATTTGTTTTTCGCATGTATGGTTTAAGCATGAAATCTAATGACTTAGGTAAAAATGTATCACAAACAAAATAATCATAACGAGCTATTTTATAGCCAAGTTTATCGCCATTTAAGTTAAAAGTTTTTAAATCAAATTCATATAAATGATAAGGTTCATGCATTGGACTCAAATTCGCCACATAATCTAACCCTCTAAGTTTATAATAAAAATTCACTAATTTATGAGTGAACCATTCAGAAGAAGGGACTTCAATATGAATTACACCACCTGGTTTTAGCCATTTAAGCACTTTTTGAATCGCATCATTAGGATCATACAAATGCTCTAGAACTGCCCCAAATGTAATAAAATCGAAAAAATTATCAGGATAATCCGCTTCTTCAATAGGCACATTTTTTAATCTGTCTGGACTAATTTTCATTAGTGTAAGGGCTCGTTCATAAAATGGAATTGAAGGTTCAATACCATAGCTTTCAAATCCAGAAAGTTGCATTGATTTCATGGCTTTACCTAAACCCGCTCCAATATCCAATGTTTTCATTCCGTTTTCAAGAGTCATTAATGTTTTAACAATGTTTGTTATCCCATTAAAGTAGGACGGGTCAATAGAAAAATACTCATTTTTCCAATAACTTTCTGGTGGAATACCATAGTGATCTTGAAGATCGAATGGAATTGGTATTGGATTTGCAAAAATCAAATTGCATTTTTTACATTTTAAAATTGTTGTTGTGATACCTGTTTTTTTGTGAGGAGATTTTCCTTGAGAACCATTTAATCTCTTACCTAGTATTTTGAAAGAGGAGGATGAGGCTCCACACATGTTACAGGTTTCAATTTTGTAAAACGAATATCGTATCATAATTATTTTTTTTTGAATTTATTAATTTCGCCAATTTTTCTGCAAGTGCTATATTCCCAATTGAATCAAATTAACTTTTTTAGATTAAGATACAAGTGTAAAACTCCAATTCATATTTCCTAATTATTACTTTCAGTGAGTTTCCAAATTATATTTGAAAATTCTTCCGCCTGTTTCTTTCTTGTAAATTGATTAATATTTTTTTCAGTTAATAAAATAGTTGTCGGATTTAGCAAAAAAGATCTAATTTCTTCTTTTGAGTTTAAAATAAAACCCAGATTATTATCTAAGACTAAATTTTCCAATAATTTACCATCCCCAGGTACAACCAGAATATTCTTTTTGGAAGCAATGTAATCGAATGTTTTAGCATAAATGGCGGATAAACTTGGGTCAGTAAAATTTAGTAAATAATTTGCTGTACCATTTAATTTTATTGCTTCGAGTTTCGGCAATCTCGGAGTTGTAAATACAATTTCATTAATCATATTTTTATAGGGGAGCAACCGTTTCATTTGATTTGGAAAGTATTCTAGGCCTATGAGATTGAATTGAAAATTATTTTTTGAAATTTTGTTTTCTTCAAATAGTTCTTTTAGTGCATCAAGGA
>JBILYS010000152.1:0-5059 GCA_044377625.1 Crocinitomicaceae bacterium | reverse complement strand
AATCGAAATGCAGCCCGCCATTGTTTGCCTAAGACTTCCCTGATGGTCAAAATTGTAGAGCTTCAAGAATAAACTACATGGGCTCCGTCGAAACGAATAAGATTACTGTACCAACTCTGTGGAAGAATCTCTGATGTAAATATACAAATCCTTTCTTCGTTTTATATTCAATCTTCAAAAAAATTGTACCTTCGTTTAACTGATAAAATCAAAATAGATCATGGGCTTATTAAAGAAATTACTGTATAAATTATTGAGCCAACGTGCCTATTTAAAAACACTTCATAGAAGTTTCTATTTACTATATTCTTGTGGATTTTTAAAGAATGATTCTCGTTTCAAATACCATTATATGGTAAAGCAACTTATTCAACCTGATTTTACAGTTGTTGATCTTGGAGCTAATTTGGGCTATTTTTCAAAAACATTTGCTCGATTAGCAAAAAATGGAAAACTTATATCTATTGAACCAGTTCCTGTTTTTTATGACACACTTTCTTTTTTCATGAAAGGTTATTCAAATACAACAATTTACAACGTTGCACTAGGCACTGAAGAAGGTTCAATTACGATGGTTTTACCAGAATCAAATGGAATGATTAGAACTGGATTGCCCCATATTGCAGAGTCTGAAGAAGAAAAACAATTACATACTAATCAAGAAGTTAAAATTGTAAAAGGTAGTAAATTATTGGCCGATCTAAAGAAAATAGATTACATCAAATGTGATATTGAAGGTTATGAACTGAATGTTTTTCAAGAAATTAAACCTCTTTTAGAAAAACATTTGCCTTTTGTTCAAATTGAAATTGCAGAGAAAAATTTGGACGAAATGTTAAGTCTATTTCATTCTTTAGAATATACGCAATTTGGAATCAAGGATTTTAAATTTGTTAAAGAATCTGGCAAACAAGCTGAAGAAGGTGATTTCTTTTTTGTACCTCAAAAGAGAATGGAAGAATTTGAAAAGAAATTTCTGTGAATTATTTAATTTTCAAAACAACTACACTTCATGCTCGCTTATAAATTGGCTTGCGAAAAGTGCAACAAAAAACTTCCAACAGAAAGTAGAGAAGCTTTTTTCTGTTCCTATGAATGCACTTTTTGTGAAACATGTGCACAATCAGAATTCAATTTTATTTGTCCCAATTGTGGAGGAAATTTAGAAAAAAGACCAACCAGAGTAATTAAAAAAGCGAATTAACTGTTTTCTTTTAGTTCCTCATTCTCCTTTTTCAACGCTTCGATTTCTTTGTCTTTTGCGCGAAATTTTTTATAACTGAAAAGAAAAGAAAAAGCATATCCCACAACCATTGAGAAAATAATTAATAAGGTCAACGGCATTTTTGTCTGAATAAATAATAAATGAACATCTTGTTCTTTCCAATTTAACGTTGCAAAAACAACACCCATTATTCCAAGGATAATACTAAAAACAAATTTTACTTTATTCAGTAGCGATAAACTATTCCAATATTCAGTCATGACTTTTATTTTAATTCGAAATTAAATAATTTTTATCATACATCGATTGGAAATTCATTACTTGAAGTTATTTTATTCATTTGAAAGCAAATCTCTAATCAATCAACTAACCTGAAAAATTAAAAAGTACTATCTTTACGTCGAAATAAAACAGAAAGCATGGCAAATACATCAGATATTAAAAATGGAGTTTGTATCAAACACAATGATAAACTTTTTCAAATTATAGAATTTCAACACGTTAAACCAGGAAAAGGTCCTGCTTTTGTTAGAACAAAAATGAGAGGAATAGAATCTCAAAAAGTCTTGGATCATACCTTTTCAGCAGGACATAAAATTGATATCGTACGAATTGAAAATCGTAACTATCAATATTTATATCAAGAAGGTGAAGATTTTGTATTCATGAATAATGAAACATACGAACAAGTAAATATTCCTGGTAAAATGATTGAAAAGCCATTATTTCTTCAGGAAGGAATGATTTGTAATATTCTTTTTCATGCGGAAGAAGAAGCACCTTTAGTGGTTGAATTACCAATGTATATTACGACAAAAGTAACTTATACAGAACCTGGTGTAAAAGGAGATACAGCGACAAACTCAATGAAATATGCAACAATTGATACTGGAGCAGAAGTTCGAGTTCCTTTATTTATCGCAATAGACGAAGTAATTAAAGTTGATACAAGAACAGGTGTTTATGTAGAGCGAGTAAAAGCTTAATATATTTAAGATTCGTTAAGATTACGGGGAGCTTTTGCTCCCTTTTTCATGCTTTAAACTCAACGTGTAAATACCCATTCATTTTCTGTTGATTGGTTGACATCAAATAAATAACCATCAACGTTATATAATTTCAATTCTTCAGCAGATTCAATATTATTCGTAACAATATAACGTGCCATTGCTCCTCTTGCATGTTTAGCGTACATCATTACAATTTTATATTCACCATTTTTAAATTCTTTAAAAACTGGCGTTATAATAGCATGTTTTAACTGTTTCTGATCAATCGCCTTGAAATATTCATTAGACGCCAAATTAATAATCACCTCGCCCTTTTCCATTTCCTTGTTCAAAAAAAGACTAAGTTTTTTACCCCAAAATTGATATAGATTTTTTTGGTTTGGTGTAATAGACCATTTGGTGCCCATTTCTAATCTATAGGGATACAACAAATCTAATGGTTTTAAAATCCCATATAACCCTGACAAAATTCGCACTTTGTTTTGAGCAGAGTCAAGTTGCTCTTCGGATAAAGATTGAGCATCAAACCCTTTATATACCTCTCCATTAAAAGCGAAAATTGCTGGAGAGACAGCTGGATTTAATAAGATTGGTTCAGACCAGTTTTGAAAACGAGTATAATTAATTTGAGCTAAATCAGTTGAAACATGCATCAATGCTTCAATTTTTTTCACTGAAAACCTTTTCAGTTTCTTAACCAACTGACTACTTTCTAATAAAAAATTTGCAACCGAATAGTCAACAGATTTGTCTAATTCTTTTATATCGATTGTTTTGGCTGGTGAAATAAGAACTTTCATTTAAATTTTGCTTTAGGTAAAAATAAGGTTTGAAATCTTAATTCACACTCAAAAACACTATTATTTATTGATAAGAGAAAATGATTATTGAATTCTAAAATAATTTAAATTCTACAATCACTATTTAACAAATAATTTAAAAAAA
The DNA here is from genome assembly GCA_044377625.1 of Crocinitomicaceae bacterium. Lineage (GTDB taxonomy): Bacteria > Bacteroidota > Bacteroidia > Flavobacteriales_D > Crocinitomicaceae > M0103. The sequence continues at coordinate 1,879 of JBILYS010000152.1, read as the reverse complement.
TTGGTTCTAATTTATTTTTTGTAAATTTATTTTGCTTAAACAAAATATATCAAACTATGAAAAAAACAATACTCTCTACAATCGGCTTACTCTTATTAGGTTCTTCTCAATTATTGTATGGTCAAAATGAATCTGGAGTTATCCAATGTGATTCTTATTCTTTGTCTAGACCACTAAGTGAACTTATTGCTGAAGAACAGGCGAGCAATAAGAGAACTGAGAAACGATTGCAAAAAACACGATTAAAAGATTTAGAATCGAAAGATAAAAAACATAGAGAACCTCAAAAGTTTCTTTATTCGGAAGAAAAAGACGGAGCAGCTTATGGAACCGATCCTTCTTTATTACAAACTTCTAATGGAACACGTCCTGGTCCGGCTACAAGATTAAATATTAATGGCCTAAACAGTAATTCTGCACCTCACGATCCTTCAGGAGCAGCAGGTTTGACGTATTACATACAAGCTACAAATGCAACACCTTGTCGAATTATAAATAAATCAACTGGAGCAACTGTTTCTTCATTTACAATGGGAACATTATGGAATCCAGATTTATCTCAAAATAGTGGTGATCCAATTGTAATGTATGACCGATATGCTGACCGTTGGTTTTTGGCTCAGTTTGGAACATCAGGAAATAAAATATATATTGCTGTTTCAACAACTAGTGATCCTCAAGGGACTTGGAGCTGTTATTCGTATACTTCTCCTCAATTCCCAGATTACCTTAAATTCTCAATATGGCAAGATGGATATTATATGACATCCAACCAAACATCACAAAAAGTTTTTGCTTTTGAAAGAACGGCAATGTTAGCGGGAAGTGCAACGGCTCGTTCAGTTTTTACTTCTTTTACTCCACCTGATGGTGGAGGTTTTTTCTGTCCACTTCCTGCTGATGCTGACGGAAATGGTGGATTACCAGCAGCGGGGACTCCTTGCCCAATCATGTCATTCTCAGACAATGCTTGGGGTGGTGGAGTAATTGATGGGATTCAAATGTATCAAATGGCAGTAAATTGGGTTCCAACAACCCCAACCGCAACAATAACATTTGTTAGCGCTATTCCTACAATGGCATTTGATGGTTCTTATGATGGGAATTGGGATGATATAGCTCAACCTGGTACAACTCAGAAACTAGATGGAATAGGTGGTGTATTGATGTATCGTGCTCAATATAGAAAAGGGGCAACTCATAACACAGTATGTCTTTCTTGGCCAGTTAAAATAAGTGCAACACAAAGAAGTATTATGTGGGCTGAACTTAGACAAAATCTTGGCACAGGAGCTTGGTCAGTGTATCAACAGCAAATTTATACTCCTGATACCTATTACAGATGGATGGGATCAATCTCAATGGATGACGCTGGAAATATCGCTTTATGTTATGCAAAATCAGGTTCTTCAACAATTTACCCATCATTAGCCTATACTGGACGTTTAGCAACTGACCCAATAAATACAATGACAATAGCAGAGACTATTGCAGCAGCAGGAATTGTTTCTCAAAATACAAGCTTTTATGGTGGAAATCGTTTTGGAGATTATGCACACACAGCCTTAGATCCTGATGGATCTACTTTTTGGCACACTGGTGAATATTTGGGAGGAGTAGCAACTACCAGTCAAAGTACCAATGATCCAAAAAGAACAAGAGTATATTCTTTTGCTATTACGTTACCAAATTCTGCGATTGTTTCGGTAATTTCTTCAGATTTGGATAATACAATTTGCATTGGTGCTTCTGTAACATTTACAGCTGTCCCTACAAATGGCGGAACAACACCTTCATACCAATGGTTTATAAATGGGAACCCAGTTGGAACAAATAGTACAACTTTTACAACAAGTGGATTAACTACTGGTCAAATTGT
>JBILYS010000013.1:0-14386 GCA_044377625.1 Crocinitomicaceae bacterium | reverse complement strand
ATTAGAAGTAATTGTTGGGAATATTGCAACAGCCGAAGCTGCAAAATATTTAGTTGAAGCTGGAGCTGATGGTGTTAAAGTTGGAATAGGACCTGGATCAATTTGCACTACGCGTATTATCGCAGGTGTAGGTGTTCCTCAATTATCTGCAGTGAATGAAGTAGCGAAAGCATTAGAAGGAACTGGTGTACCAGTTATTGCAGATGGAGGAATTCGTTATACAGGTGATATTGTAAAGGCTATTGCTGCTGGAGCGGACACCATAATGGTAGGTTCTATGTTTGCTGGAGTTGAAGAATCTCCGGGTGAAACAATCATTTACGAAGGAAGAAAATTTAAATCATATCGTGGAATGGGTTCTTTGGAAGCCATGCAAAAAGGATCAAAAGACCGTTATTTTCAAGATGCAGAAGATGATATCAAAAAATTAGTTCCGGAAGGAATTTCTGGTCGTGTGCCGTATAAAGGAAACTTGATGGAAGTGATGTATCAAATTATTGGTGGACTAAGAGCTGGAATGGGATATTGTGGTGCTCCAACGATTGAGAAATTAAAAGGATCAAAATTTGTGCGTATTACTTCTGCTGGTGTAAGAGAGTCGCACCCACATGATGTGACCATTACAAGAGAAGCACCCAACTATAGTATTAAATAAACGTTAAATAAAATTGTATATTAACCGTTAAAATTATTTTTGACCTATTAATTAAATCAAAAACTCAAATGAAAAAGAATTTATTAATTGTATTTGGAATATTATTGAGCATAGGAGTAAGAGCACAACAAGATCCTATCTTAATGGAAATAGATGGTAAACCTGTTACCAAATCTGAATTTTTACAAATCTATTTAAAGAACAATACTGATCCTAAATATGATAAAGCTGCTTTAGATGAGTACATGCAGTTATTTGTTAAATTCAAATTAAAGGTTGCCGAAGCCGAAGCATTAGGATATGATACAATTCCAAAATTGAGTAAAGAATTAGAAGGGTATCGCAAGCAATTAGCTCTTCCTTATTTAGTTGATGCTGCAAAAAATGAAGAATTGGTAAAAGAAGCATATGACCGCACAAAAACGGAAGTTAGAGCTTCACACATTCTTATTAGAATAGAGTCAAATGCATCTCCAGCTGATACTTTAGCTGCATACAACAGAATAATTGGTTTAAAAAAACGAATTGAGAAAGGTGAAGATTTTGCGGCCGTTGCGAAAGGCAAAAATGGTTCTGAAGATCCATCTGCTGCTAATAATGGCGGAGACTTGGGCTACTTCAATGCTTTTCAAATGGTATATCCATTCGAAGACAAAGCATACAACACTGCTACAGGAACGGTTTCTGATCCATTTAGAACTCGATTTGGATATCATATTATCAAAGTTACAGATAGACGTCCAGCAAGGGGAACGATAAAAGCTGCTCATATTATGGTTGCAGTTCCAAAAACAGCTACAGAAGAAGAATTTAAAAATGCAGAGAAAAAAATCAATGAAATCTATTCTAAACTGAACACAGGAGCGAAGTTTGAAGAAATGGCTAAAGAATTTTCTGATGATCCAAGTTCAAATCAAAAAGGTGGTGAACTTCCTCCATTTGGAACAGGTTCAACAACACGAATGGTTCCTTCATTTGAAGATGCCGCGTTTAGCTTAAAAAATAACGGAGATTATAGTATGCCGGTTAGAACAGACTACGGATATCATATTATTAAAAAATTGGAATGGAATGATGTGAAATCATTTGATGATATGAAAAAGGAATTAACGAACAAAGTTAATCGTGACGAAAGATCTAAGAAAACACAAGATTCATTCGTGCTTAAATTGAAAAAGGATTACAATTATCAAGATAAATCAAAGAAAAATGTAAAATGGTTTGTACAAAATTTAGATACAAACTATTATGTTGGCAAATGGAATGCGGATGAATTAAAATCTGACAAACCACTTTTTATCCTTGATGGTCAAAAATTTGGTCAACAAGCTTTCGCTACATATCTTGAAAATAATTACCGTTCTGTTAGAAAGGATGAAAATAGCGCAACAGTTAAATCACAATTTAAAAATTGGGAAAAAGAGGCAATTCTTGGTTATGAGGAAACAAAATTAGAAGGTAAATATCCAGATTTTAAAGCTTTAATAACTGAATATCATGATGGTATATTACTTTATGAAGTGATGTCTGATAAAGTTTGGAACAAAGCGATGAAAGACACTGTTGGTTTAAAAGAATATTTTGAACAAAATCGTTCTAAATACATGTGGGGAAATCGTTTAGATGCAATTGTCTATGAATGCCTTAACCAACAAATTGCTGACCAAGTAACTAAAATGATTAAAAACGACACAATAAATTCAAAACATGTATTGGACATGATTAACAAGGAAAGTGAATTAAACTTACGTGTCAGAACAAATAAATTCGATACTGAACAAACTGCATTTTTGAAAGACCAAAATTTGAATATTGGAATAAACAAATCATATTCGTTTGATGGAAAAGTTTATGTTGTGAAAGTGAATGAAAAACTAGCACCAAAAAACAAAGAGTTTAGTGAAGCAAAAGGAGCTACTACTTCCGATTATCAAAATTATCTTGAAAAAACGTGGTTGGAAGAACTAAATAAAAAACATGCAGTGAAAATTTACGACACAGTATTATACTCGGTTGGTAAATAAATCAAAATATCTAATTAAACAGGCTGGCATCGTCGTCAGCCTGTTTTGTTTTACCCTACTTTGTTCTTGCAGTGGTGGTGATAAAGTATTGGCTCAAGTAGATGATGTTGAATTATTAGAAAGTGACGCGTTGATTCTGATGGATCATTTAGGCTATGATATCAAGAGTGAGAAAGCCAAGAAGCAATTTGTTGAGCAATGGGTAGAACAAGAAGCATTGCGACTAGAATTACTAATGAATAATGCGTCACAAGCAAAATTAGTAGAAATGCGTGCACAAGCATTTGCTGGAGAATTGTCAAAATACTATTTAGAAGAAGATGCTATTACTAGACAAGTTGATACTGTTATTACAGAAAAGGAGCTTACGAAATATTATAATGAGCACAAAAATGAATTCGAATTACAAGATTATCTTGTAAAGGCGCTCTATTTAAAGGTTCCAGTTGGCGTTCCTGTAGAAAAAGAAATTAGTAATCATTACCTGTTAAAAAATGATAAAGATCTTTCGAAAATGAATTCTTATGCTAAACTTTATGCGGAAAATTTTTATTTCGATGATGAGCAATGGATTTATTTTAATGATTTGACAAAAGATGTTCCTTTGAAAAACTTTAACAGGGACAACATCGTTTTGAACAGAACAAAAACTTATTTTTCGGATGAAGAATTTACTTATTTTATAAATATTTTAGATTATAAATTAAAAGATTCAGCTCCCCCATTTGATTTTTTAAAACCTCAAATTAGGGAAATCATTCTTTCGAAAAGAATAAATAAAATTAAAGAAGAAATTGAATCGAAATTGATACTTAACACTAAGAAAAAACATGACATTAAAATTAATTTGTAGTCTTTCACTCTTTATCAGTTCTTCATTGTTTAGTCAAAGTAATGGCGAAATTGTTGATAAAATAGTTGCACAGGTTGGAGATAATATTATTCTTTTATCTGACATTGAAGCTCAAAAACAACAGGCCATTGCAGCAGGAATTACTTCGGGAAAAATCATGGATTGTGAGGTTCTAGAAGAATTAATGTATCAGGAATTGTTAATCAATCAAGCTAAATTGGATTCGTTAATCGTAACTGACGAACAAGTTGATTCAGAAATGGAAAACCGTTTACGCGTTTTAGAAGAACAAATTGGAAGTCGTGAAAAAATGGAAGCATTTTACGGTAAAACTGTTGGACAAATAAAAGAAGAGTTTCGTCCAATTATTAAGGAAAGATTGATGGCAGAAGAAATGGAAAGAACTATTTCTAGTGATTTATCCGTTACTCCAAAAGAAGTTCAAGATTTTTATGCTACAATTCCAAAGGATTCAATTCCATTCATCAATGCGCAATTAAGTTTCCAACAGATTGTAAATTATCCTGAAATTACAAAATCTGATAAAAGTGCTGCATTCGAGAAATTAGAAGGCATTAGAGAAAATATTTTGAGTGGTAAAAGTTTTGACACGCAAGCCAGAATTCACTCTATGGACCCTGGAAGCGCTCCACAAGGAGGTAAAATTGAAGGTTCAAGGGGAATGATGGTTCCACCTTTTGAAGCGGCAGTTTTCTCTTTAACAATTGGTCAAATTTCTGATGTTTTCGAAACGAGTTATGGTTATCACATTGTTAAACTTCTGGACAGAAAAGGTGATGATTACATCTGTCAGCACATCCTTATTGTTCCTGAATTTAATGGTAATGAATTAGAAAAATCTATCATCGGGATGGATTCTTGTTATGCTTTGCTGATTGCAAAAAAAATCACTTGGGAAGAAGCAGTTGTTCGCTTTTCAAATGATGAAATGACAAAACAAAACAAAGGAATCATTACAAATCCAATTACAGGCGAACAAACTTGGGATATGGAGGATTTAAATCAAGTAGATCAACAAATCTTTCTATTGACTGATGCTTTGGAAAAAGGTGATTTTTCTTCGCCTAATATGTATGTAAATATTTATGACCGTAAACAAGGAATCAGAATAGTTCGTTTGATGAATCGTACAGAACCTCATATAGCAAATTTGAAAGAAGATTATGCTTTGATAAAACGTGCTGCCGAAAATGACAAGAAACAACGCTTAATAAACAATTGGGTTCAATCGAAAATTGGCAATGCATACATTCGAATTGATTTATCCTATCAAAATTGTGCATTCAAAAATAACTGGTTAAGGAAATAGATTTATATTTAACAAAGAAAAATTAAGAACATGTCAGATACAGCAGCCATTAATCAGCTCGTTGAACATTATAAAGAATTAAAAAACGAAATTCACAAAGTAATAGTAGGTCAAGACGACGTTGTTGACCAAGTTTTAATTTCAGTTTTCTCTAGAGGTCATTGCCTTTTAGTTGGTGTTCCTGGATTAGCAAAAACCTTGTTGGTTAACACCATTGCACAAACGTTGGGATTAAGTTTTAATAGAATTCAATTTACCCCAGATTTAATGCCATCGGACATCATTGGCTCTGAAATTTTAGATGAAAATAGAAATTTCAAATTCATCAAAGGACCACTTTTTTCGAATATAATTTTGGCGGATGAGATTAACAGAACTCCTCCTAAAACGCAATCAGCCTTGTTAGAAGCAATGCAAGAACGTTCCGTTACAACTGGCGGTGTGAATTATGTTTTACCTGCACCATTTTTCGTGTTAGCAACGCAAAATCCTATAGAACAAGAAGGAACCTATCCCCTTCCAGAAGCACAATTGGACCGTTTCATGTTTAACATTTGGGTTGACTATCCAAGTTATGTTGAAGAACTTGCGATTGTGAAAGCAACTACAAATGACTTCAATGTTACATTAAAACATATCCTTACTGCCGAGCAAATAATGGATTATCAAGCGTTGATTCGTCGTATTCCGGTTGCAGACAATGTAATGGAATATGCAGTGAAATTAGTTGGTAAAACACGTTTTGGATCTGAATTCGCTCCACAAATCACCAAAGATTATATTACTTGGGGAGCTGGACCTCGCGCTTCACAATACCTAATTGTTGGAGCAAAATGTCATGCAGCGCTAAATGGTCGTTTCTCTCCAGATATTGAAGATGTTAAAGCAGTAGCTAAGCCTATTTTACGTCACCGTTTAGTACGTAATTATCGTGCAGAAGCTGAAGGTTATTCTATGGATAAAATTATCGATAGTTTACTTTAAAACTCAAATTAGATGGAATTAATTACAATCAAAAGTTTTGATAATTCCATAGATGCTCATCTTCTGAGGATTGAATTGGAAAATGAAGGAATTGAATGTTACATCTATGATGAGCATATGGTTACTGTATTTCCTCTTTATTCAAATGCTATTGGAGGAATTAAAGTTAAAATTTTAAAGAAAGATTTAGAACTAGCAAAAAGTATTTTGTTGTCTGCTATTAAAACAGTTATTTGTCCGAATTGTGCTTCTCAAAACATCATTCTTAATTATAAATCAATGAAAGGATTCAAAGGATTTCTTTCAGCCTTTACTTCGCTTTTCACAACAACGCACCCACTTCATTATAAAATGGTTAATAAGTGTAGAGATTGCAACGAAGAATTTATTTCTGAGGAAGAAAATGATTAAGTACAAGATTAACGTTGTGTAATACTTCCAATTTTTCCTTTTTTAATATCAAATACCCACGTATAATATCCCACAAAATGGGAATCGAAAAAACCTTTCTTTTTATAAAATTGTTCAGGAATATATGCTCTATGTTTTTCTGATAGTCCTTTAATTATAGATTGAGGGGCAACACCATCTAGTAAACAGGGAGCATCACCACCTTTCGATTCAAATTTACTTCCATATTGCCAAATTTCTTTCCATTCTTTCAAGTTTACTTTACCACCCGTTGCATTTTCTGGAGCCATAATGTAGAATCCTCCAAAATTGATTCTTCCTCTCAAGACTTCTATTATTCCCAAAGAATAGGCAAATCCCATACTGTGTGCTACGATATACAAAGTATCATTAACAGATTTATTCGGTAATTCATTGAACAAAAGCAATAAATTTTTACCGGCTGTTCTCCCGTTTTCTAAACGTTCTTCAAAACCACTTTTATTCGATTTCATTTTCAGTAATTCAACTGTTTTTATGGATTTGGATCCAAAAATACTTGAGCTTGAAATTGTGGTATTATAACAAACATGTTTCTTTTTATTAGAACATCGTTTGGGATAAATAGATGATGTTGCTGAAAAATTAATCAAGCTTTCATAATTAGAGGTGCTCACTGAGAAATGCCCGTCGGCGTAATATGTATCGCTTGGGTTAATTCTTTTTTGAAACAACAAATCTATTTCTTGCCAGGGTCTCCAATAATCATAACGATCAAAACTATAAATCATATTACCAGTATTTGGGAATTCTAATCCTTTGTTTAAAATGTCTTTAAAGTTATCTTCAAAGGAACTTCCAATTGAGGTTGGTCTATAGCCATTTACAAAAAGCAATATTCGTTTTGCAGGATCCGAAAGTCGGATTTTATTTGTTAAATCATTCCCTAAATGATTGAAGATTTTTTGATCTACAATTGTTCCATCATTTTTAATATAATTGAAAACAAAGTAATGACTTTGAGCGATTTGTCTAAAATCAAAATTGGTCAAAATCAAACTATCCTTGTCCTCAATATATTTGCATTTACTCCAGTTTCCAACTTCATCTTGTCTCAAATCAAAATACAAGACTTTCTTTTTTCTTTTTACAAACCATTCATCTTTTCTTTTGATCAACATTTCAGATGATAATGCATTTCTATTAGAATGTTTAAGATTTTCATTTGCTAGAATTGTTTTTTTTAATTGTTTGAAATTTTGACCTTTCAAATCTTGAAGAATCCCCTCTTTTACTTCAAATTGCTCGTAACCTTTATTGATCAATAGAAAAATTAGAAAATATACTAAAACGCCTGAAGCAAAAAATCCTAACCTTGCTAAAAACTTCCAAAAACGAGGATATTTCATTTTTCGCATAAGAAATTTATTAAAACGCTTACGCAATAAAAAAGAACCAATCAGAATAAAAATAAAAGCAACAATATGCCAGAAACAGATAAAATATCCAGCCAATTTGAAGCGAACTTGAAAAAAGAAATCATTAATATTTAAATGATACGACTCAAAATTCTTCTTATATGGTCGTTTTAAAGAAAAAAGTAAATCGTTCTTTTGCAGAATAATATTACCGTCCTTATCTTCTTCCCAAAAATAGTATGCTACTAACCCACTATTTGTTTTAACGTCCTCATAATTATCAAAATAAGAAAAACTGTGACAGCTATGACGAATGTTTTCCCATTGAAAGAACTGAAGTTCTATCCCTCCTTTTTCATCCATTAAATTGGCAGTAGTAGTGCGTTTTGGACCTTCATTTAGCCAACTATTCTGCAATGCACCAACTCCATATCCCAGCTGACGAGCAATGGATAAATGCATTTTATCTAATTCATTCACTTTAACAAAACCAACAGCTTTATTTTGAACCATGAATCCATTGATTTTCGGATTAACAAAACCTGGAATTATGAAGATATAGTATGCGTTTTTATCAGCATTTGGAAAACTTTCAAAATACGCATCACGAAATTCTTGCATTTGATTTGTGAAACGATCATTTGTTGGACTCGGATTATCAAATAGTGCTTTAAGATCAATATCATTTGATTCAAATACTGGATTAATTCGAACTTTAAAATTAAGATTGGCCTGCGAATAAATAGCGTTTAGATATTGCTCGAGGCTATCTCTGTTTAAATCAACATCCATCAATGGTATGACGATTATTTTTTCTGACTTTAAATCGTAAACCTCTACGTTCAATCGTCCCACATTTTTTCCTTGATATTTCGCTACAACGCTATATTTATATGTCTTTTTCGGCAAAAACAAAGTAAATGTGCTGTCATTCTTTTGAGCAAACCGAATTTTTTCAGATTTCCCTTTGATAACGAATTCAAGTTGTCTGATGTCGAAATCAGGTATATTTTGAAGAAGCGCATCAACGTTATCTGGAATATTATAACCTACTGACTTGTAACAAATTTTATAATCATTAAATTCATTTGTTTCGAATGATTCATAAAATTTGGACCATTCAGGATGCATATATTCGTCAAAACCAAATTGTTGAATCTCACTCTTTTTAAATAAAATATGAGGTGAAAGGTTCTTAGAATTCACCGTTGGAACAGTGTTTAATTGCCCATATAAAGGCAGAGCCAATTGGATTGGCAAGAACAGAAAACAGTATAAATAAAGATAGATCTTTAACACGTTCAAAAGTAAAGCGTTTGATGATAATATCCTTTTCTTAAACGCTATTTATTTGTTAATTGTTATGAATCCTCTATTCATAAAAAACATTGTTTAGCTCTTGATTTGTTTTGTCACGATTTTTACAAAAAATCTCGCCAAAACGATAATGTTATAACCATTTCTGGTTGATTTCATACACCATTATAGCTATTTAACTCCTAAGGAGTTAAAGTATAAAATCCAACTCTCTATGCAATCCCAACAAAATAGTGCATTTAATGAATTATTGGGAAGCCTTTCCGCTGGAGCGGAACAAACCAATAAATAATCAACTTTCAATCGTTTTGTAAAATTCAATTCTCTTTCTGAGATATATAACTATATCTATTTGGGTTTCCCCACCGAATAGTGTAAAAAAAAACAGCAAAAATCAAGTCAAAACACAATTTTAGAATTTGCGAGTTTCCGTTCGCGAATTCGCAATATATCGAACACCACTTTGAAAAAATATAAAACCAATTATCATATAATGAAGTACCTTTGTTTTTTAAATAAAATTTCCAATTTTGAAAACATACAAAGAATTAGGTGTTAAAGATGAATTCATTAAAGCGCTTAAAGAAATAAATATTGAAACACCAACAGAAATTCAAGAAAAAGCAATTCCATTTCTGATTGAAGATCGAACAGATTTTATAGGTCAAGCACAAACGGGAACTGGTAAAACAATTGCTTTTGGAATTCCACTTTTACAAGCAATTGACAACAATGACAGCCGTATTCAAGCATTGATTCTTTCTCCTACAAGGGAATTGTGCCAACAAATTGCCAAACAGCTTTTTAAATTGACGAAATTCTCCAATAAAATTTTCATTGAATCTGTTTATGGTGGTGAGAAAATTGAAGACCAAATTCGTGCCTTAAGCAGACCAACACACATTGTTGTTGCTACACCTGGTCGTTTGATTGATTTACTAGATCGAAAAGCAATTGATTTGAGTCAAGTTGAAACGATTGTGCTTGACGAAGCTGACGAAATGTTGAGTATGGGTTTTAAAGATGAATTGGAAAATATCTTAAAACACACAACTGGAAGCAGAAATACATGGTTATTTTCAGCTACGATTCCTGAAAATTTGAAAGCAATCATTGGAAAATACATGGATACCGATGCTTACAAAGTTGAAATCAACAAGCGCAATATCGTAAATTCTTCGATTGAGCACCAATTTCTAACGTGTGATCCTCGCCACAAATTTGAGAGTTTAGTGCAATTTTTGAATGTTCAAGGCGGCGATAGTGGTATTATTTTCTGTCGAACAAAAACAGACACGCAAGATTTGGTCAATAAATTACTGAGTAAAAACTTTGTAGCTGATGCAATTCACGGTGATTTACAACAACGTGAACGTGAAAAAGCGATGAGGGCTTTCAAAAAACATAAGATTCAATTGTTAGTCACAACGGATGTTTCTGCTCGTGGAATTGATGTTGACGATTTATGTTTTGTTGTACATTACAATTTACCTGAAAAACTTGAGTACTATACACACCGAAGTGGTAGAACAGCTCGTGCAGGTAAAAAAGGAGTTTCTTTGAGTATTATTGATGCAAAAGAAACGAGAAGAATTCGTCAAATAGAACAAGCGTTGAATATCAAGTTTAAACGAATTTCGGAGAAGTAATCTTACTTTACAAATTTCACAAAAACCTCTGAATCTTTGCGTGGTTCAATTGAATTGTGACACGATTCCATTGCTATTTCCGAAAAATAAGCCTTGAAATAAGTATGGTATTCTGCTGTGTTTCCTCCAAATGGCGGACCACCTTCAAAATCACGGTTAAACAATACGCCGACCAATTTACCTCCTGGTTTTAAAAGAGAACTAGCATGTTGCGCATATTTTGCCCTTAGCGTTGGATCAATTGCACAAAAAAGCGTTTGTTCGAGAATCAAATCATAGCTTCCTTTATGCGTGAAAAAATCACCTGTATGCAATTGAGTCGCAGGAAAAGTTGGGTTACGTTTTTGAAAATCCAAAATAGGTTCTTCAGAAAAATCCAATAAATGAACATTCGTAAAGCCATTTTTAAAAAGGTATTCTCCTTCATACCCCAATCCACAACCAGGAATTAATATCTGTAATTCTTTATCGGTAAGTTGATCAATATATTCCTTAATTGGAGGAGATACTTGTTTCAAATCCCAACCAATTTGATTTTCTTGATAGCGTTTACTCCAAAATTCAGGTGATAAAAAATCGTTCATAGTTTAAAGCTAATGATTTTAAATCAAAAAAGTTGTTTTGATACACTATCTATGTTCTTGAAAAATGTCTTTTTTTTTGTCCACAAATTACACGAATTTTCACAAATTTGAATTCGTGGAAATTTGTGATAATTGGTGGACAGATTTTTCAATCATTCGCTGAATTAATATGATAAAATCATCCGTTGGCATGAAACACCTTTTTTAGTGGTGAGTTGCACAAAAATGATTTTTTCTCCCAAGCTTCTTATATCAGTTTCTAAAAAACCAGTCGTTTCTTGTTCATCCAACAATTCACCTATCACATTGTAAAATCTAATTACTCCTTGTTCGATTGAATGAATTTGAATAATTCCAGTTGTTGGATTAGGTGAAATAGAAAAACGCAAATCCGATTCAATTAATCCTGCCGGAGCCTCATTGATCACTGCTACTGCATCCAAATCAAATCCGCCGGAATCAAACTCAGTAGGATAAGGATCATTGATTAAATCGCCTGAATCGTCCAAAGAACCAAATTGCGCATCAATACTTCCAATAACATCAATCAATTTTACATGTGTAATTGCATTTACATCCAAATTGGGAATTCCTGTTAATTCCTCCAAATCAAACGGAACACCATAACCTTGTCGGTATTTTCCTGCGAGATTCAATACATAACGGCAATCGACAAATGTGAAATTATCTGTTTGAATGGTTAATGGTATTTCACTAATCGATGGAAATCGAAAATAATTGACGCCATCAGAACTCACTTCAACGTGCGCAAATTCCATATAATCATCTGCAAATCCATTTTCGAAAACTGCAAAATCTGGTCCTACCAAATTTATTATCGCATTTGTAAATGTGAGTACAGCTGCTCCCCCATCTCCTAAAGAAACGACACTGGTTCCATCACCTTCGGCAATTCCCAATGCTTCTTGTTCTAATCCAAATCCTACAACTCCCAAGCTTGGATTTGCAACATTCAAATAACCTCTTGAAACTTGAATTCCAGTTGCCCAATTCACAATCACAGACGAATCTTTATAAATTGCCGATGATCCATTTTGACCTGCTGGCTCATCAAAAGTTTGTCCAAATGAAATGAAGTTAAAAAGAAGAAGAATGAACACACAGACTTTATTCATAAAAAATTATTTTACTAGGATTCAATCCAACATGAAAGCTTTTTTCTAAAATTCCGGTTGAACTGAATTGTCTCACATATCCGGTATTCGTATAACTCATGGCGTCCAAACAATAGATTTTATCTGAAATCGGATTGTATTTCACACCATAAAGCGTTGTAATTGAACTTGTATTGATGAAGGAATTGTTTTCAATTGTTTCTGTTAGGGTATTGAATAAACGTATTTCACTTGTTTGATTCGAATAATTGTAAAACGACACTAAGAAATAATCGTTCATGCGTTCCATTCCAGAAGCATCAAAAGGAAATGTTTGTTCAACAGTGTTGGAAACAGGATTAATTTTCACCATTCGAGAAGGAATCGCACCATAATTTCCACGAGCCACTACATACACATCGCCCTGACTATCAACTTGTATTGAACCTGGATTCTTACCAACTGTAATCCGTGTAATTTCTTGAAAAGTTGTAAGATTGATAATTGAAACGGTGGAATCAAGATTTGGAGAATTTAAACCTCCAGAATTAGAAACAAATAATTTTCCGTTTGAAACAGCAACACCTTCTGGATTTGAACCTACTTGAATTCGCTGAGTAATTGTCAAACTTGCCGTATCCAATATATCTACAAATCCATCATAACATGTAATAAACGCTTTCGAACCAGAAAAGGCAATTGATCGTGGTTGTTTCCCAATACTTCCGTTCATCATTGAAATTTGTTTGATACTTGTTCCTGTTGATTTTGAAAGTACTTCAATGGTATTTGAATTATTTACAACGATATAAATTTTACCACCATAAATTTGCATGTCGTTTCCAGTGTCTCCTAATAATCGGCTATTTTTTGAATTGAAAAAATCGTTATTTACCTCATCAGTTGACAGATTCACCCAAGAAAGAGAAGTATTATTTTGCTGAAAAAGTCCTTCACAAAGCACAAGCAATCCGTTATCCAAATTCGAAATAACTTCGGGAGTCGGTTTTTCCTTTTTGCATGAGAAAACCAAGATTACAATTCCTATAAGACTAATTAAACGCATAATTGAATGAGATTAGATAATTTCTTCCTGGCATCACATAATATCTGACAATTGCATAGGAAGAATTGAAAATGTTTTTACAAGAAAATTGTATCCTGAGATTATTTTTTTTCAATTTAACAGAAGTAAAAACTGAAACATCTGAAAGCACAAACCCAGCAACTTCATTTGCTGAATTGTTTTCATTCAAAGAATAACGCAATGAATTTCCGAAAGTACTCCACCTAAAACCAATATTTTTCCTTTTGAGAGAAATGTCTGCATTGAATGTATGTTTAGGAAGATAAGCGATTTGATGTCCAAAAGTTGGGTTAATTCTGTCCGTAATATCCGTCGCCAATTGAAAGGTGTAGTTGAATAAACTATTGACATTCCATTTATCAGTGAATTTGTAATTCAATTCAAAAGACGATTCTGCACCAAAAATATTCACCTTCCCAACATTTTGCATCGACCAAACAAATAAATTCTTGGTTGGAATAGCTACTATTTTATTCTTTACTTGATTGAAATAAAAATTCGTTCTGTTTACAAGTGAGAATTTCCCATTTGTAGGACTTAAAACAATCCCTAAAGTCACTTGGTTTGCTTCTTCAGGTTTCAACTTGCTATTTCCAATCGAATTATAATAAAGTTCATTAAAAGAAGGCATCCTAAATGAATTTCGATAAAAAGCAAAAGTGCTGAAGTTCAATTTCCCAAAAAATTCTTTTGATTCAATTTGAACAAATGGATTGACTTTGAACATACTTGGAATATTCAATGTATCATTCAAATCTTGCACAAATTGTGCAGATAAATGCCCCGTAATATTAAACGATTTCAAACTCAATTTCGTTCCCAAAAGCGAGAAATTGTGCCATCGAATTGGAATGCCAAAAACTGAATTATTCGAACGCAACTTACTTACTTGTTCTTCTGTACCAAAAAATAAACTAATCTTTTTGGAAATTGCATAGTGTGTATTTATTCCAAATTGGATTTGATCATTTTCATACTTT
>JBILYS010000151.1:0-5078 GCA_044377625.1 Crocinitomicaceae bacterium | reverse complement strand
AAGTAAAAAAACAGTTTCTCCAAAGAGCAACATGAAATGAAAACGCTTCCAGGAGTTGTTTTTCATTTTGAATAAGAGAAAAATAGAAATTCCCATTAATATGCTGATGACAATGGAAAGAATTGCCCAAGTTGTTGGTCCAACACTATAAATTAAACGTTGTAAACCGTTTGTATGAGGTGCCCAGACACTTGCATTATTTAGCTTTTTATAGCACAATTCAATGTTGGATGGAACTTCGCTATCTCTCGGTGAAAGTTTTAAAACACGCTCGTATGCCCAAATTGCTTCACCGTATGATTTGTTTTGATAATAACAATTCCCAAGGTTGTAATAGGCTGCAACATTGTTTGATTCTTGCTGAATTACTTGGTTAAACAAATTAATCGCTTGAGTGATTTTTTTATCGTTCGCAGCTTTTAACCCTTGATCAAATAAATCGGAAGAATAGGAGTGAAGCGCACAAAGTGAACTTACTAAAACAATAATGAGGCGTTTTAATCTATTCATGAATGCATGATTGAATGCGTAATTTTCTTCGCTGAAACGATGAGTGTATCTCGGTCTTCTTCGTTGATTCCAAGACCATAACGTGCTTGTTCACAGGTAGCCAATAAATTACTTAAAGCTGTTATTTTGTTTGGATTGGTGTCGCGTTCCTTTAGGTGTCTGAAAATCTCAGAACTACTTAAAATCACTGTTTCATCACTGTTTAAAAACAAGGATAAGGAGCGTTGAACGCCTTTTTCAATGTAACTGTAATAGTTGGTGTAATCCCTTTGAGAAAGTGCTTTTTCCGCTTCAGAAAATAAATTTTGAACGGCAATTTGAGCATTTTGTTTTGCCACTTTCTGAGAACCTGTTGTCGTGTTTTCTTCTTTTTTCCGCATCCATAAACCAAAAATGAGCGCTAGGACAAGAGGAGAAGAAACACCAATCCAAAAGCTTTTTTGATTGAAATTTAATGTTTGATTCGATAAATTACCACTATCACGTCGTAAAGGAAAAACTTCCTCTATAATTTGATTTTGAGGCAATGACGCTATATCATCTGTTCCTGGTTTGAATTGGCTATTTTTCTCGATAACCAACAAGTCACTTTTTGTACTTACTGTGCAATACTTTTCTTTGTTCGGATCGAAATAGGAAATACTTGTTTCAGGGAGTGTTTGTTCTCCAAATTTCGTGACCTGAATGTTATATTCATAGCTGATTTTCCCTTCTGCACCTCTGCTTCCAAAAACAAAATCTTCTTTGATAATCGGATCTCCGTAAACTACAAATCCTTTCGGTAAAGATAAAGTTGGTTCTACGATATTTTGCAAGTTTCCAACGCCCGTAACTTCAACCAAAAGTGTAAATACATCACCTTGTTTAAACGTGCCTGCTTGAACTGTTCTTGAAACGCTGAATTGGCCCACACCACCAATAAAATCTTTTGGCACATTTCCTGGCAATGGTTTAATTTCGATTGTCGCACCGCTAGATGTTAATGGCATACTTTCATAGCCACGACGCAACAGTAATTTAAACGGATCAATAATGATTTTGCCTGTTCCCGTTGGAAATACTACTTTTTTATCGTACTCAAATGTATAATACGTGAAATTTCTAATGTGTTCTTCTTCCACCATAATGCGGGTTGAAGATCCAATATCATGTTTGTCTAATGCTCCGTTTATCGTATATTCTTGGTAATCTTCCAGATGAGAAGGATTGAATTGAGCATACACTTTCGCATTCAATATCACACATTCTCCTTCATAAATAGAGGATTTTGATTTTTCAATCAATGCAAATGCTGGCTGTTTGAGTTGTTTTGCAGACAATTCGTTTCCAGTTGTTACGCGAACATTCTCTTTTCGAATGGTTACTGATACAGAATTTGATTTGTATATTTTATTTCCTTTCTTCACATAGGCAGGACCGAATTTAAACGTTCCAGATTTTGGCATCGCACCCGTTTGAGAAAGGTGATAATAAGTAATTACTTTTCCGGTATTGTAATCAATTTCTTGGTTCATCCCATTGGAAATATTATATCCATGAACAAAGCCACTTGGAAAATCAATATCGATTTCACCTTGTACGTTTGACTTTATAATAATCGTCAATACTTCTCCAACTTCTGCTTCTTTCGGCTCCACTTCCAACCAAACCATTGGTTTTTGCGCGACAGCATGAAACGCTGCAAACAAAGCTATGATATGTAAAAGTGCAATTTTCATCACCAATCTTTTCCTGATTTGATTGTGTTTCCTTCTTGTCTGCTACCACCCATTTTACGTTTGGTTTCCGCTTCAGATTTCATCAATTGATCCAACATGCGTTCGACAGATTTATTCGGTAAACGCGATGGGTTTTTACCATCCTGTTCTTTGCCATCCTTACCATTGTTTTGTGGGTTAGGAGAATTTTGTTGATTCTTTTGATTTTTATTGTCCTTTGGATTTTGCTTGCCCTTCGGATTTTGAGGTTTGTTTTGCGGCTGATTTTTATCCTTGTTGTCTTTGTTGTCTTTCGGATTTTTCTTTTGTTCGTCTTTCAACCTGCGAATGGCTTCGGATAAGTTGTAACGTGTTTCCTCATCTGAAGGATTGTTTCTTAACGCTTCTTTATACGATTCAACTGCTCCTTGGTAATTTTTCCCTTTCATCCGAGAATTCCCCATGTTATGGTAACTTTTCGCTTTAGCTGTTTTCGATTTTTTAGAATTTGCATTTTGCTCGTAAATCTTTTCAGCCTTTTCAAATTCACGCGCTTTGTAGGCTGATTGCCCCATTTCGTCTGAAAGATCAACGTCATTTGGTGCTTTCTTTTGAGCTGATTGATAATATTTCAATGCTTTCACATACTCCTGTTTCTTGTATGAATCCCGCGCAACCTTCAGTGAATCTCTCCACTCTTGCGCTGAAACATTCATCCCAATCAAAACAAATAGTATGTATATTATATTCTTCATTTTTCTTAACCTACATTTCGCCCCTACGGGGCTTCCAACATTACGCCCCTATGGGACTTTATTTTGTGTTGTTCGCTTTGCTTCCAACATTACGTCCCTACGGGACTTTATTTTGTGTTGTTCGCTTTGCTTCCAACATTACGTCCCTACGGGACTTTATTTTTATTTTTTTTCTAATCAGCATTTGTAGGTTTGAAATTGTCCCTTTAGGGACAAAATTTTGGTAACCTCAATACCCTTTTCACATTAGTGCCGTAGGTACTATACTTTTTTTAATCCTCTACTGGCTCAAATATATACCGTTCATCAAAATCAACTTCAAACTCTTTCAATAATTGTTGATACTCGTCATTAAATGTTTTCTTTTTATGGTGTTCTTCTTGGTTTTGTATATAACGAATTATTACAGGTAAATCTGATTTACTATATGAAAAAGCACCAAATCCACCTTGCCAAGCAAACTTACCTTTCACAAAATTATTTGTATTAATCCATTTTGAAGAATGACCTTTTATATCTTGTATTAATTCAGATAATGATTGAGTAGGACGCAATCCAATTAATAAATGAATATGATCTGGCATTCCATTAATGGCTAATAATTTATGATTGTTGTTTTGGATGATTCCTGTAATGTATTTGTAAAGTTCTTCTTTCCAACTACTACTAATTACACACGCACGATTTTGTACTGCGAAAACAGCATGAATATGAATCTGTGTATATGTATTAGCCATTAGTTATAATATAGTTTTCTTTTTACAAAATATTCTTCTCCCTATCTGTTTTTAGAACCAAAAAATCCTTTCGATACAACCAAAAATAAACACCAAAATAAGATGGATACAAATAACGGAATTTGATAGCGATTCTCTTGTATGTCAAACTCCAAATCTTGGACCTTAGACCGCTTCATTTGGTTAATTTGTGTTAACAAATCCGATAAATTTGGAAATGGGTCCGAACTGATGGTAAATGACCCTCCAGATTTGGACGCAATTGACTGAATAAAAGAAGGATTAATCCTTGAAATAACTGTTTTTCCAGCAGCAGTAGTTTTGTATCCCAATTCTGGTCTTTCCGGATTGACAGGCACGGGCCCGCCCATTTCTGTTCCCAAGCCTAAAACACTCAATTGTATGCTTTTATTTCTTATTTCAGTGAAAATTTCGTTCGGATTTTCCTCATGATTTTCTCCGTCTGTTACAAGGATGATCCCTTTGGTCGTTTTTTCAGGTGAGAACATTCCAGCTGAAACGGATAACGCTGCTGCAATATTGGTTCCTTGATTAGAAACCATGTCTGTTTCAATTTCGTTGATGAACATTTTTGCTGCACTGTAATCTGCTGTTAGGGGCAATTGTACAAAAGCGCCACCAGCAAAAACAGCGATACCAATTTTCTCTCCGTGTAATTTATTGATCAATTCATTCAAGGCGCGTTTCGCAATTTGTAAACGGGTCAAATCCTTCGAAATATCCTTTGTGTTCATGGAATTAGAAACATCTAAACAAATGACTAATTCAAGGCTTTCAAGAGTTCCTGATACTTTCTTTGTCCCTAAAACAGGCTGTGCCATGGCAAATATCAAGAATACAATGGCATTTCTGAACAGGAAATATTTCAGAAAACTGTTCAACGATGAAACAGGCTGCAAGATGTATTTCTGCACCGATGGATGCGCCGACTGCGCCAATGAATTGGTGGAATAAATCGTAAAAAAGTACATTCCTAAAATTGGAAGCATGAGCAGTAACAGCCAGAAATACTGTGGATCTTTAAAACCAACTTGTTCACCAGAAGGCGATTGATCGATGTATCCGATCAGTGCTAATAGTGCTCCCGTCAAAAGCCAAAATAGCACTTCCCATACCAGTATTCCACTGATAATAAGCTTCAATCGATATGTGAATTGTTGCTTACTCATACATTTTGAAAAAATAACGG
This sequence comes from Crocinitomicaceae bacterium, assembly GCA_044377625.1. Lineage (GTDB taxonomy): Bacteria > Bacteroidota > Bacteroidia > Flavobacteriales_D > Crocinitomicaceae > M0103. The sequence goes on along the minus strand of JBILYS010000151.1, from coordinate 169 downwards.
TTGGTAAGCCACGTCAAGATTGCCAAGACAAATGCCCAATTTAAAAATCCCATTGGGGAGGCAGGTGGCTCCGTTTTATACTGCTGATCCAACATCTTGCGCTTTTCTAATTTTTCAATTTCCTTGTAAATGGATTTTAAACTTTCCTCATCCGTTGCCCTGAAATATT
>JBILYS010000150.1:0-5081 GCA_044377625.1 Crocinitomicaceae bacterium | reverse complement strand
CAAAATTGGTGATACCTTAACGGAAGGTGAAAAATTGATGTTCAAAGGAATTCCGTCGTTCTCTCCTGAGATCTTCATGGAATTAGAGAATTTGGATCCAATGAAATCAAAACAATTGGAAAAAGGAATTCACCAATTAACCGACGAAGGAGTTGCTCAAATGTTTATCATGCAACCGGGTAAACGTAAGATTGTTGGTACCGTTGGACAATTACAATTTGAAGTAATTGCACACCGTTTATTGAATGAATATGGCGCAAATTGCCGTTTCGTTCCTAAAAACTATTACAAAGCATGTTGGATTACAACAGATAACAAAGAGCAATTGGCTGATTTTATGCGTGCAAAAACGAGTTATTTAGCAAAAGACAAAGACGATAATTTGGTGTTCTTAGCTGAAACAACTTTCTTATTGGCAATGGCAGAAAAGGATTATCCAGATTTGATATTTCATAAGACATCGGAGTTTAAGCTTGAGAATTGAACTGGAGTTACAAGTTGCTAATTGCGAGTTGCGAGTTGGAAGTATTGATTCAATTTCTAACCGATAGTTAAAGCAATTTAAGTTAAAATCAATAACTCCGTTTGGTTCAAAAATTAGCAATTCGCAACTAATAACTTGTAATTATCTCCGGCAATTCCTCCAAATAATTCAATTGCGTATTCTCGCGGTCAATTTGGCAAACAATGTGTTGTAAGCCGTTTGTAACCATTAACAAATCAACATTTAAAGCAGCATTGTATTGCGCAATTTGGTTGAATGTTTTTTCCGTCAAATTAATTTCTGGCGCTTTGCATTCTACGATTAGTCTTGGTTTACCATCGGATCCAAAAACAACAACATCGCAACGTCTTGAAAGTTGATTGATTTCAATTGCCATTTCAGCCGCGATAAGTCCGATTGGAATTTGTTTTTCTTGAATTAAAAAATGAATCAAATGCTGTCTTACCCACTCTTCTGGAGTTAAAACCAACGATTTTTTACGAACAATGCACCAAACAAACACTTGACCTTCTTTCCTGGTAAGTTTCAATTCAGCCTGCGGAAAAGAAAGTGCTTTGAACATAAAACGGTTTGGGAATTAGATTCCTAAAATCAACAATTCGATTTCCTTGTATTTCAGGTTAAATACCTTTCCTAAAACTTCGCTTGTGAGTGTACCTTTATAAATATAAACTCCTCCACGGAAACCTTGGTCATTGCGAATCAAATCACGGCATCCACCCTGATCTCCCATGTCTAACAATATCGGTGTAAAAATATTTGAAAGTGCAAAAGATGCCGTTCTTGCAACACGTGAAGCAATGTTTGGAACACAGTAATGAATTACGCCATGCTTCACAAAAGTTGGTTCTTTGTGATTCGTAACATGAGATGTTTCAAAACAACCACCTTGATCGATACTCACATCAATGACAACAGAACCACTTTTCATACTTTGTATCATTTCTTCTGTTACAACGCAAGGAGTTCTTCCAAGTGGAGCGCGCAACGCACCAATCACCACATCAGCTCGTTTGAGCGATTTTGAGAGTACTTTAGGATTTAAAATCGATGTATATATTCTTATCCCAATATCATTTTGTAGTCTGCGTAAACGTGACAATGAGCTGTCAAAAACTTTAACGGAAGCACCTAATCCAAGTGCCGCACGAATAGCAAATTCTCCAACCGTTCCTGCTCCAATTACAACAACTTCTGTTGGAGTTACACCAGCAATTCCACCAAGCATAATTCCTTTTCCATCCGAAAATGACGATAATAATTCGGCAGCAACCAAAATAGAAGTTGTACCTGCAATTTCACCCATTGTGCGAACAACTGGAAAAACACCTTCATCATCGCGGATATAATCCCATGCAATTGCAGTGATTTTCTTACTCATCAATTTTTGAAGAATAACTTTTGGTTGATTAGAAAGTTGTAATGCCGATATCAATGTTTGATTTCCTGGCATCATGTCAACTTCTTCTTCTGAAGGTGGAGCTACTTTAAAAATAATATCACATTCAAATACTTCTTTTGGATTGGCACAAATTTCTGCACCAGCTTCACTATATTCGTTGTCTGTGAAGTTCGATCCTTCCCCACTTTTTGACTCAATTTTCACACGATGTCCGTTGGCCACAAGCAATGAAACAGCATCAGGAACTAACGCTACTCTGCGCTCTTGGAAAGAGATTTCTTTTGGAATCCCGATAAACAAACTTCCTTTTTTACGGGCAATTTCCAACATTTCTTCTTTTGGAAGTAAGCTTCCTTGCTGGATCAATTTCTTGAGGATATCTGGATCTGTAATCATTGTTCGATTGTTATCGTTCGTGAATCGTTGTCTAATTTACGAATATACACCCAAATCGTGTTATTTGGCAACAAATTAATAACTTTTTCTGGCCATTCAATCAAACACACTCCCCCACTGTACAACATTTCTTCAATTCCCGCATCGAATGCCTCGGCATCATTTTTTATACGATACATGTCGAAATGATTGATTTTCCCAAACATCGCACTTTCATAAACATTTACGATTGAATAAGTTGGTGAACCTTCTAATTCTTTGATTCCCATTGCGGTCAATAAGGCTGAAATAAAAGTCGTTTTACCAACGCCCATTTCTCCGTCAAACGCAAATATTTTATTGTGACCAAAATCTTCTAAAAAGAGTTGTGCTGTTCTTGGAAGATCTTCTAGATTGTCAATTATATAAGTCATGTCAGTGCTTTTTCTAGCAAATTATTAAAGCGTAAAAATAATAATTCTCAACAAATCACTGTTTTTCTTCCCTCACCAATTTTAACAAATCATTCATCCCACTGAGCTCTTTTCCAAAATCAAAAGTCACTTTATAAACTTTTTTCTTGGTTTTAATCTCTAACCACTCAGAACCTCTATCCGCACAGTCTGGACAACCAATAGTTTCGTCCAACTTGAAAAAAGAATCTACAACAAATGAATTTACTAATTCATCCCAAATTTTAACATCAAGACCTGTTGTATCCGATTTATCAGGAAATTCTTCAGGATTCGTTCTGCCATATGCTTTGCTAAAGGCAATCTTTTCAGTTTTAGTATATGTTGATTCATTAAAACAATAACCGTGACACATCCCAAAACTAGAACCGTGTTTAATATATATTATTGAATTTGCATCCTTACTTGTAGAACAAGAAGTTGAAATACTAATAAACACAGCGCAAATAACTGCAGGAAAGAATAATTTCATTTTTATTGGTTTCATTTAAAAGTTAAAACTATACAGTTTAGTCCATTCATCTTTAGGTTCTGAAAAAAAAATCTGCCACAGATGCACAGATTAATTATTCTCAAACTAAATCTGAAATTTAATGCTTTGATTAAAAAATCTAGAATACAAAATAGCACAATCTGTGCATCTGTGGCAGTTCTTAAACATTACAACCGTAGATATTTTATGTGTAAAGCGGCTTATTTTTTAGGATTCATAATGATAAAAGGAATCAACATTTCTTCTAAAGAAATACCACCATGCTGAAATGTTTGACCATAATAATTGACGAAATGGTTGTAATTATTAGGATAAACGAAGAAATCGCTCTCTTTCGCAAAAACAAATTCTGTTGACATCTTGCCTTTTGGTAGAAATGCATCTGCCGGATTAGCAACTCTGAACACTTCTTTCTCATTGTAAGATAATCCACGACCAACTTTGTAGCGCAAATTTGAATTCGTGTTGCGTTCACCGACAATTTTCACCGGATTTGTCACACGAATTGTTCCATGATCTGTGGTTATCACCAATTTAGCTCCAAATTCAGCAATTTTCTTTACGATATCGTGCAAGGCTGAATGTTCGAACCAAGACAATGTTAACGAACGATAAGCAGCTTCATCGTCCGCTAATTCACGGATAACTTCCATTTCTGTTCGCGCATGAGAAAGCATATCAACGAAATTATAGACGATAAAATTCACATCGTTTTCTTTCAATTGATTCATGTTATCCAACAATCGTTTTCCTGCGTCTAGATTGGTGATTTTATTGTACGACCATTTTACATTTTTGCCCAAACGCTTCAAATTCGCATCGAGAAAATCTTTTTCGTGCATATTTTTCCCACCTTCCTCGTCTTCATTTTTCCAAAGCGTTGGAAACTTTTTCTCAATTTCACTTGGCATTAATCCAGCAAAAAATGAATTTCTAGCATAATGAGTAGCCGTTGGGAGAATCGAATAAATAATTTCTTCCGTTTCCAATGAAAAGTATTTTGAAAATATTGGTTGTAGTACTTTCCATTGGTCAAAACGCAGGTTATCAATTACTAAAACGAACGTTTTTTCTTTTCCAATGAAAGGTGCAATTTTATCCTTTATTAAAGAATGTAGCATTTGAGGAGCATCGTCATCTCCATGCAACCAATCTTCATAGTTTCGTTGCACGTAACGGGAAAACAAATCATTTGCTTCTTTCTTTTGCATGCTGAGAATTTCACGCATTCCAGAATCTTCAATTTTCTCTAATTCAAGTTCCCAGAAAACCAATTTTGAATACACTTCAGTCCATTCTTTTGAATCCAAACGACCGTTCAATAAAGTTCCTAATTGACGAAACTCTTGCTGATAGTTAGAATTTGTCTTCTGAGAAATTAATTTACTATGATCCAAATTCTTCTTCAAGCTCAACAAAATCTGATTTGGATTCACGGGTTTGATCAAATAATCGGCTATTTTACTTCCGATTGCTTCCTCCATGATATGTTCCTCTTCACTTTTTGTAATCATCACGACTGGCACATACGGTTTTGTTTCTTTTATTCTCGTCAATGCTTCAATTCCTGAAATTCCAGGCATATTTTCATCAAGAAAAATAATATCATAGGTATTTTCGTTGCTCTTGTCTACGGCATCAGAACCATTATTCACTGAATCAACGGTATAACCTTTTGATTCTAAAAATAGAATATGTGGTTTCAATAAATCGATTTCATCATCTGCCCAAAGTATTTTGCCTTGCATGTGCGCTTTATTTTATAGTTTTGAATTTGATTTTAAAATTATTCAATTGCGACCGATTCTCAACCGAAATAACAAAAAGAAAATT
>JBILYS010000412.1:0-5094 GCA_044377625.1 Crocinitomicaceae bacterium | reverse complement strand
ATTGGCCAAATTAAATCTGTTACTTTTAGGTATGCATCAAATTCTTCAGCTGAAACGAACGTATCAAACAATTTAACCTCCTTTTCAATCCCTGCATCTTTTAAAAATTGGTTAAAATAAATTACATCCGGATGCTTGAAATCGCTCTTGCCAAGAAAAATAAATTTGAATCCTTTTTGAACTAATTCTTGCATCAAAGGAATACTTCCAATTAAATCTTTTCTTCTGTTTTCAACTCCACCAATAATTGTAATCCATTTTTCCGCGACTTTCTTATTCAATTGTAACTCAAAATGTGGGAAACGAAGTGGATAAAATGAAGCAACATATATCGATTTGGGGACAGTGACTTTAGATAAAAAGAAATCATTCAAGACCAAGTATTTCTTTATTTTAAAGTGAATTAGTTTTTGCGTAAAACTTCCTTGAAACTTTTTTAAGGTGTGAACAATCCCAATAAATTCTATTGATTTTGGAGCTGTCAAGCACAAATTACGGACATGCGCACCCTGAGCTGTATTTAAAACTACCTTGGAAATGCCATTCGATTTAAAATATGCGTTCAACTGTCGCATCAAAGAAAAATCTTTAATCGCTTTACCAGAAAATTCGACCATTTTAAATTCATCAATATAAGGATGTAAAAATAGATTTCTATCATACACCTCTTGAATTGAAACGAAAATCACATAGCACCCTTTTTGTTTAAGGGCAGCAAATTGCGCCATCAAACATTCGTCATGTGAAGCGGCAAATTCGACTATTGCAATTTTTTTCATTTATAAAATATCACTACTTGATTACAAAGGAACTAAAATTTGGGATTAATTTGTTGTTTTGTGTTTTTGGACTATTTCAAATAATTCGTTACTTTCACTTTCTAAACTATGTTAAATGGCAACTGTTTTTGAAACAAGACTTATTGGCAATATCGGAAAAGACGCTGTTGTGAAAACGATGGAAAGAGGTGTTATTGCAATCAATTTTCCCGTTGCGCATAACAAAAACTGGAAAGACAAGAGAACAGGTGAAACAAAGACAAAAACGACTTGGATTAATTGTACCATTTGGAAAAAGGAAGGCGCTAATCTTAGAATTCTAGATTTTTTAAAAAAGGGGGCATTAGTTGAATTAGAAGGAACTCCGTTTCCTAAAGCTTATCCCAGCGAAGATGGATCAATTCGTTCAGAGATTCGCTTGAATGTTTCTAAAACCAATGTTTTACGTCCTGCAAAATGCGAAGAGAACATGGGAGAAGATCTAGTTGACCGAGAGGAATGCGAAGATTCATATGACACATCACTTGAAGATTTCACATTAGATGAGGATGATTTCTAAGGTTTTACACTAAAATCAGCCCTTTACTAAGAAATTTTTCACTTTTTATCCTTGCAAAATAAATTCTTTCTTTATATTTGCATTCGCTTTTCGGCAACGATAAGTAAATTCCTCCTTAGCTCAGCCGGTTAGAGCATCTGACTGTTAATCAGAGGGTCCTTGGTTCGAGTCCAAGAGGAGGAGCGGTGAGAAAAACCCTGGTATACATAGTATTACTAGGGTTTTTTGTTTTTAAGAAGATTTAGGAGAAGGTATTTGAATATCCAAAGTAAGGGAAAGTAAGTCTGACTATAATTTTCTTTTACTAAGAATGAAATATATTTATAATTTTACTAGATATCTAACGCACTCTGCAATGAAACTTAATAAAGTCTTTGATCAAACAAATTTTCAAGAAAAAGGTTCTTTTTATAAAATTCTAACAAATCTTGTAGATAAAAGTAATAGTCCAGAAATTGATAAAATCCTTTCAGGTGCGAACGGGCAATTTAAAGATATTGAAAGTGATAATATTGTAAAACTTTTTGATATTGTTAAAGACGATTTTCAACTTTTTCTAGAATCCGAAATTGGTAATAGCATATCTCAACTTGACATTCTAATAGATATCCTTATTCGAGATGGAAATGCCATTTTAAAAGATGGTTGGTTCGAAGAACTTTTCAAAAGACAATTAAAAAAACTAAAGGAATCTAGCTTGAATTTTATTGAACTTTTAGATTCAGAATCTAAAGAGCTAGACGAACAAAGAAGAAGAGACTATAACATTTATAGAGCTTGTGTGAGAATTGCGTATGCCAATGACGAATCTAAAAAAGAAGATTTAAAGGTAACACATGATGAATATTCCATATTAAAAACTTTATCAGGAAAACTAGAATTATCAAATGAGGAAATTCGATTAATTCATTACAGCATTATACCTGTTAACGTTTTAGAAAAAGATGCATTAATTAAAATTCTAAAAGATCTAGGGATAGTGTTATTTTCTAGGAAAACATCTAGTATTTATGTTCCAGATGAAATAGTTAAAATTTTAAGAGATTTAAGGGGCAAGAGTATTGCAGATAAGTATTACAGAAGATTACTTAATTTATTTAAAGATCCAATTATTAATGTGATTTGCAAAAAGCATAATGTTTCCTTGAAACTTGATAGAGACCAAAAAATAAAGCAAATTATAAATCAGGGAATAAGTGTTTCTAATCTTCTTACTCACGATATATATAAAGATATTATAAATGTAAATGATAAAAAAAAGGAACTTAATATCATTATGATATCATTAGGAATTGACCCAAAAGGAGTTACTCTTGATGATAAGATTCAATTAGTTATAACTTTTTTTAATAGTCTTGAAAAGGATGAAAAACTTGGAATCTCAACAGATGGATATAACTCATTATGTATTGATTTAAAAAACATTTTGCCTGAATTTAATTCGATAATTGTTGAAGAGTTTGAATTTCAAGAGGATAATGAAGTTTTACAAAGTGAATTACTAATTGATCACAATATAAAGCCTAGAGACATTCTAGATCTTTTGAGTAAGGAGCATTTAAAAGAATTTTGTGCAACAAAAGAAATAAAAAGCAGAGGTGATTTAATTGAAAATATATTAGAAGCATATACCGATTCTGAAAATATTTACATTGAAAACTATGTTAACCTAGGCATCAGGGACTTAAATGTTTTGAAACTTAATAATATTCAATTGTCAGCAGCTGAAATAGGTGTAAAATATGAGGATGTAACTAAACGCTTACTTTCTGACTTAGGATTTAACATTGACGAAGAATTAAGGGCCAAAATAAACACGAATAAAGACAAAATTGACATCTTAATAAACCTTGGCAATAATGAAGTAATAATAGTTGAATGTAAAACATCAAAGTCTACACAATATAATAAGTTTTCTGCTTGTTCAAGACAAATGAAAGCATACCATGAAAACGCTACACATAATGGTTTTAGGGTAATAAAATCTTTACTAATTGCTCCAGATTTCACTCAAGATTTTATTGATGAGTGTGAAATTGAAATCAATTTAAATTTATCACTTATCAGCAGCGAAGTATTGTATAATATTTGTAATGGTTTCAAAAATGCTCAGCATAAAATTTTTCCAGTCAACTTATTAATGAGAGACGCTGTAATTAGTGATGAAAAGATTTTAAAAGCTTTGAAAGTGAAATAATATTGTAATTCTTAGCCCATGTCATTCAAAAAAATCTCAGAATCAGAAACAACCATCACGGAATTAATGATTCCTTCTTACGCCAATTTTGGAGGGAAAGTGCACGGTGGTTTTTTATTGTCACTCATGGATAAAGTAGCGTATGTGGTAGCTTCCAAGCACAGTGGTGGTTATTGTGTAACGGTTGCTGTTGAAAATGTTGAGTTTTTGACACCTGTTGAAGTGGGGGAATTGGTTTCCATGAAAGCATCCGTGAATTATGTTGGAAGAACAACGATGATTGTTGGAATACGTGTTGAATCCTTGCAACCAAAAACGGGTGTTGTGAAACATACCAACTCTTCTTATTTTACGATGGCTGCAAAAGATGAGAATGATGCATTAAAGCCTGTTCCCGGACTTATTCTTGAAAGTCAAACAGAATTGCGTCGCTTTTGTGAAGGACGCTTGATTCGAGATTTCTCTAAACAGAAAAGGGATATTCTGAAATCGGATATGATTGATGTTCCTTTAGAAGGAATGGTAGAAATGTGTGAATCGGAAAATTGCAGTATTTCTTTAGTATAGCAGCAAGGACTTAAAAACTTGTCCACGAATTACACGAATTTCCGCGAATTTAGACCATTAGAAGAAGTACTATTTATGTGCGCTATTGTTCTCGGATGTCACTCTATGTTTTTATCCTATCATTAAAATTCGAATAATTCGTGGACAGAATATAGATTGGTTTTAACACAGAATTAACATGCCATGTTGTGCCTATTATTTTTTTCTTTAACTTTGGGTTACAAAAATTATAAAACTATTTAATTATGAAAAAACTACTACTTATCGTTACAGTAATCTTTACTACAATTTCTAGCTTGTCTGCACAGACATGTACTCCGGGAATTAACTATCCTGGAGCAACTTGGGCGGATACAATTTATGGTGCTTACCCAGACACTATTCAAAATTTACCTCCAGGAGTAGTTGGTGTTGCTTACTCGACAGATTTAACTTTTAAAGTGCCTGCTACAGTAACTCCAAACCTTGATCCATCTGGTGTTTTAGTTGGTTCAGTTATTCAAGACTTTACTGTAACTGGTGTAACTGGTTTACCAGCAGGATTTAATTATGGTTGCAACATCGCTTCTTGTACTTTTGCAGGTGGTTCATTAGGTTGTGCTAACTTATATGGTACACCAACTACTGCAGGGATTTATCCAATAACAATCGCTGTTGATGCTGTTATTATCGTATTCGGTTTTCCTGCAACGCAAGGAACAACATTTGACGGATACAAAGTTGTAATTGGAACAGCTGGAATGATTGAAGCAATCATCAACCCAATCACAGTTCATCCAAATCCTGCTAATGAAAACATTACTATTGATGGATTGAATGAGCAATTGAAAGTTTCTTCTGTAGTTATTACAAACATGGAAGGAAAAGTAATTAAGAATGTTGATGTGACTTCAGCTACATTGGAAGTTAATTTGAATGGTCTTGAAAATGGTGTTTATTTCGTTGTTGTAAACCACGCAGCTGGAACTGAAACAATGAAATTCATTAAAGAA
>JBILYS010000149.1:0-5096 GCA_044377625.1 Crocinitomicaceae bacterium | reverse complement strand
ACTTCACGTCAATTAGAAAAGGAAGATACAATTTATCTTTTTTCGGATGGCTTTGCAGACCAATTTGGTGGTGACAATGGGAAAAAAATGATGTCAAAACGCATGAAAGAAATTATTCTCTCAATTCAACACGAACCTTTGATAAAACAACGGCAATTATTGGATGATTTCTTTGAGAATTGGAAAGGTAAACTTGACCAATTAGACGATGTTTGTGTAATTGGCATACGTGTGTAACCATTCATATAATTTTCTGTTTTAAAAATCCTCATAGCGTTATATTTGTTCTTAATGTTTAAAAAAGCCATTTTCTTTAGTTTATTGTTATGTTCGATTTCATTGTTTGGACAGAAATCTATTGCTGCATTTTCTACTAGTGAAAAAATAACCATTGACGGACAAATAAATGAATCTGATTGGGCTAATGCTCAAACCATACAAGATTTCATTCAGTTTAAACCTCAACCTGGCTTAGCTTCAACACAACAAACAGAAGTTAAAATCATGTACGATAAAAGTGCGATTTATGTCGCAGCAATTTGCCATGACAAAGCTGAACATATTTCAAATGTATTATCTGAAAGAGATGATTTTAATGCCAATATTGATAATTTCCAAATAATCCTTGACACCTACAACGATGATCAGAATGGCTTTTCGTTCGGCGTTAGTAGCATGGGGGTTCAGTTTGACTCGAAAGTGTCTGCTTATGGTGAAAGTGTTGAACTGAATATGGTATGGAGCAGTGCTGTTAAACGTACCGAAAATGGTTGGGAAGTTGAAATGCGTATTCCCTACTCTGCTTTCCGTTTTCCGAAAGTTGATGTTCAAAACTGGGGAGTGAATTTTTATAGACAAATAAGTCGAAATAGGGAAGAAACGACTTGGAGCCCCATAAAACCTGATTTAGATAATTGGTTGGTTCAATGTGGTGTGGTAACTGACATTAAAGGTATAGAGCCGCCATTACGTTTGGCATTCATGCCTTATGTATCCGCTTATGCTGATCATTATCCTGCAAATGTATCGGGGCAAAACAATTGGTCAGGATCATTCAACGGTGGAATGGATATCAAATTAGGATTAAACGAAGCTTTCACTTTAGACATGACGTTGGTACCCGATTTTGGTCAAGTTGTATTTGATAACAAAGTTTTGAATTTAAGTCCGTTTGAAATTCAGTTCAATGAGAACAGACAATTTTTCACAGAAGGAACCGAATTATTTAATAAGTCTGGGCTTTTCTATTCAAGAAGAATTGGGATTCAGTCACCTTATAGTGTATTAAGTACAAATTTAACTGAAGATGAATATTTGACAAACACCCCTTCTTCTTCCAAATTGTATAATGCAACAAAAATTTCCGGAAGAACAAAAAAAGGATTGGGTATTGGTGTTTTTAATGGATTAACAGCAGAACAAAATGCAACTGCGGTGAATTCAATAACTGGCGTTGAAAGGCAAATTGTATCTTCACCTTTGACCAATTACAATGTTGTTGTCTTAGATCAAAATTTAAAAAACAACAGTTCCATTACTTTAACAAATACAAACGTAATGAGAGAGGGGAATTTTTATGACGCCAATGTAACAGGCTTAAATACAAAGGTTAACACCTCAGACAATAAATACTTCGTTTCAGGCAGAACTGCGTTGTCAAACAAATTCTTTTCAACCAATACAAAGACAGGCTATAATTATGGTTTAACAACAGGAAAGCAAACTGGAAATTTTGTGTTTCAAGGTTCTTGTTTTGAAGAATCAAATACATATGACCCAAATGATCTTGGCTATAATTCAAATAATAATAAACGGATCATAGAAGCATCTGTGTCTTATAGAATTTTCAAACCTTTTTGGAAATTAAATCAATTTTCAACTAACTTGGGCTTATCCTACAATCGTTTATACAAGCCCAACGTTTATACTACAACTTATTTAAATTGGAGTGCCTTTGTATTATTGAAAAAATTCCATGCTTCAGGAATAAGAATGAATAGTGGGATAACTGATAATTACGATTATTTTGAACCGCGTACAGATGGAATGTTTTTTATTGGCCCTAAATGGATTGATTTCGGAGGATGGTTTTCATCCAATTACCAAAAGAAATTTGCCCTTGATTTGGGAATGAATTATTCAATAATTGACCGTGGGAATTGGCAAGAATACGGTTATAATGTAAGTCCCAGATTTCGTTTAAGTGACAAAATGTTTTTTGTGTATGAATTTGAACAAAATTTCTCCATGAATAGCCAAGGTTACGCAGTTGCATTTGGAGAACCATTAATGTCTTCTAGTTCTGTTGTTTTTGGATCTAGAGACAGGATAAACACTACAAATGCAATTAATTTTCGTTATACACTCACTAATAGAATGGGAATAACCTTCCGATTGCGACATTATCGATCTGTGCTTTCTTATGACTCTTTCTTTGATTTAAATCAAGATGGAACATTGACTCCAAATTCGCTAGATGGACTTGACATAAACGGAGAATCTGTTTACAATACAAATTTTAATGCTTTTACTATAGATATGGTTTACCGTTGGGTTTTTCAGCCAGGAAGTGAAATAAACATTGTTTGGAAAAATTCCATATTTTCTGGTGATTCCAATATTGATCAATCCTATTTCAATAACCTGTCTTCCATGTTTGATTATGCTCCATTAAATAGTTTTTCCATTAAAGTTCTTTATTGGCTGGATTACCAGAGTTTGAAGCGCAAAAAAACAATTCCTTTACAACAGTAATTGTCATATTTTTTCATGACATAGATCACTGCGAAATTTCTTGTTTAACGTAATTTTATTGTAAAAAGGGAAGCTATGGAAATGAAAGAAAATATCCATTTTATTGACAAATTAGTTGATAAAATGAGAAGTGCCGCAAATGACTTAGAAGAGTTTCAATTACAGGCAAATTTGGGAAAAATGGAAGCTTTGGAAAAATATGATGAATTAAAAAAATCATTTTCCTCCTATCTACATGAAGCAAAATTAATGGCAATACGAGGCAATAATCAGCTTCATACATTGGAAGGGAAATTTCAAAATCTTCAATTACAATTTGCACTAGGAAAGGCTGACACTAAAGAAACTTTTGAAGATCAAAAAAAGAAAATTCTTTTTGCCATTCACGAAGTTCAAGTTGAAATAAAAACAAATCCCACTTTTATCAAAGTTTATGCTGAATTGTTGAATGCGTTGGAAAATCTAAAATTAAAACTTGAAATTATTTCCGAGAAGTTGGATCCTATAAAACAAAGTTTGAGTGATGGATTCGATATTCGAAAGAAAAAAATAGAAGAAGCAATTTCGAATTTCAAAGAGAAATTTGAAGAACAAACACACCTAGATGACAAATTAGATATTTTGCAAGATGAAATGTCTTTAGCATATAAACACTTCAAAAAAGCATTTATACAGTCTTAAAAAAAGAAAAGCGCTATTTCACAATAGCGCTTTTCTTTTTAATCTTCTTCCCAACCTTTCCAATTATCGTGATCGCCTTTTCTTAAATCTTTGAGCATACCATACGTCAAAATCGACGCGAGGATTAATCCAATAATACCTAAGACAGAAATACCATCCCAGAATGGTGCAACATTATGAATAATCAATTGAATTGAACCTATCACTAAGCCTGCTACGATTAATCCTGTAATAATTTGCTTCGAAACACGGTTGATAGTATGTACCATTGGATCTATTCCTTTATGCGTTAAATCCACCATAATTTTACCATTGTTAATCTTGCGAATTGCATTTTTCAAGTCTTGCGGAAACTCCTCCATGTATGCGCCAAATTCATAGATTCCATTCAAAATCTTTTTCCCTAATTTCAGTGGATTAAATGTTTTCTTAATTGATTCAACAAGATATGGACGTGCTAATTCTAAAATATCCAATTTTGGATCTAAATGATGAATTACACCTTCAATAGTTACCATTGATCTTGCTAATAAGAAGAAATGAGGAGGAACTTTTAATCCATGCAAAACAATCACATCTTTCAATTCCATCAACACGTTACTCATTTCATTTTGATGGATTGAGGTAACGCTATAACTTTCTACGAATTCATAAATATCAAATTCAAGCGCACGCATGTCTTTAATAACCGTAATCTCTGACATTTGTTGTAATGCTTTTATGATTCCTTTTACATCTCTAGATTTTACAGAAATGAATAAATGTCCAAACATTTCGATATCACGTTCCATGATACTGCCCATCATTCCAAAGTCAAGGAAACAGATTTCTCCATCAGCCAAAACCAGGATATTCCCTGGATGAGGATCTGCATGAAAAAACCCATATCTAAACACTTGTTTAATATAGGATGTTGCAAGTTTGTTCGCTATTTTTTTACAGTCAAATCCCAAGCTTGTCAATTGTCCAATATTTGAAACTTTTGTTCCTTGTACAAATTCAAGCGCTAAAACCCTGCTTGTTGTATACCCTTTATAAACTTTAAGTGTGTGGGTAGTTGTATCGGTTTTGTCTTCAGTTACATAATTCGCAAACCGTTGTACATTAATTGATTCATGAATGAAATCCAGCTCTTTTAAAATACTCTCTTCGAAGCTTTTAACCAATCCTTTCGGATCAAAACTTTTTAAAGAGGGAATACGTTTCACCAAAACATCGGCCACCGTATACATTACTTTGATGTCCTCGAGAATAATTTGTTTTATACCTGGACGTTGAATCTTTAAAACAATTTTCTCTCCTGTTTTAAGGGTAACTTTATGCACTTGTGCCATTGATGCTGATGCAAATGCTTCTGGTTCGAACCAAGCAAACAATTCATCAACTGAGCCTTTTAATTCCCTTTCAACAACTTCTCGAGCAACTTGACTCGCTAAAGGTGGAACATTATCTTGTAACTTTTCAAATTGAAGGATTAAGTCGGCCGGCAATAAATCAGGTCTATTACTTAATATTTGTCCGAATTTTATAAAAGTAGGTCCAAGCTCTTCGCATACCAAACGCATTTTCTCCCATTTGGTATATTTCTGAGCATTCTTTTTGGTTGTTTTTGGGATTAATCTTCTAATGAAACTATATCTACCTGTAGAAATCATGTGCGA
>JBILYS010000148.1:0-5111 GCA_044377625.1 Crocinitomicaceae bacterium | reverse complement strand
TTCTCCATTGCAAGATTTTAAAATTGCAGATGGTTATTCAATTGCATTTAAAAGTAAAGATCCAAGTGGAGTTTTTAAAACAATGAAAGGAACAATCAAATTTGATGAAGCAGATTTGGCTAATTCTAAGTTTGATTTACAATTTGTTGTTTCTTCGATTTCAACTGGAAATGGAATGATGAATAAAAAAGCTCAAATTGAAGAATGGTTCAACGCTGCTAAATACCCAGAAATTAAATTTACATCTACGAAAGTTGTTAAGTCTGGTTCTGATTATTCTGTTTCGGGTAAACTAACAATCAAAGGAATTTCAAAGGAAAAAAGCATTCCTTTAAAAGCAACGAAGGTTGGTGCAAATTACACATTTAGTGGAAGTTTTACAGTTAATAGAATGGATTTCAAAGTTGGACATAAAAGTGATGCTGTGCCAGATGTTATGAATATCAGTTACTCAATCCCAGTTCTTAAAAAATAAAAATATGTTTAAAAATCATTTATTCCATGGAATAGCTGCAGGTCTTGTATCGGGTTTAGCATGCTACTTATTCTATTCAACGCTTAGAGATGAATTTATGTATGATTTCTCAAAAATATTCACAACAATGAATCTTTTTGCTGCATGCATGTTTGGATGTGTTTTGGCTTCCATTGGTTTTTTTGCCGCAAAAAAAATAATGCCAAAATATGGTGAAATTGTTTTCAATTTTATTTTTACAACGTTGATTTTTGCTAGTTTAATTTCACCGATGATGCATAAATTACCGTTGGATTTTGATGAATATTTAACAGTAATATTTCCAACTTTTGCAATGACCTTACATTTCTTTCCAGCAATATTCTGGTTTGCATTGAAACCTCTTTTTATTAGAAAATAATGAAATATCAACACTTAATATTTGTTTTTGGAATTGTAGTTGCTTCTACTCTTGTTTTTTCTTGCAGAAAAGATCATGCTCCTAATGTTACAGTTGGTCCAAATTGCATAGATACAGTTCATTTCGCTACACAAATTGCACCTATGATTGCAACACATTGTTTGAGTTGCCATGATGTTGGAAACGGAACTGGTTACACACTGACAAATCATACAAATATTTCAGCTAATGCATCTGCTGTGCTAAATTCGCTTCATGGTGCTTCTGTTGCTTTGATGCCTCAAGGTGGACCAGCCCTAAATGATACGTTGATTCAACAATTTACATGTTGGATAGGTCAAGGAACACTTAATAATTAATCAAAAATTAAAGAATGAAAAAAAACTACATCCTATCTCTTTCAGCTTTATTAATTCTAGGAGCTGCATCTTTTCAAAAATCAGGTGATTTTAAAGTTGAAAAATATTTTACCAAAAATGGTCATTTGAAACATCCTGCTGGAGAAACTACTGCTCAAACAGGCGCTCCAGGTGAAACGAGTTGTATTTCATGTCATAGTGGTACGGCACAAGACGGAACAACAGAAAACAATTTAACTGTTTTAAATGGAGTTACTCCAATTTCAGCCTATGTTCCTGGAACGACATATTCTGTTGCGTTGAACATGACCTCAAATCCTGCTAAAAAAGGTTTTCAAGCAACGGCATTAACAAGTGCAAATGTGATGGCTGGAACGTTTACAGGAGTAGCTAGTAATACTACCGTTTTTACAGCAAGTTCAAGAAAATACGCAAATCACACCGCATCAAGTAATACAAATGCAACCACTTTATGGGGTTGGTCATGGACTGCACCTGCAACAGATGTTGGTGATGTTACTTTTTATGTTGCTACGAATAAAACGAACAACAATAACGGAAGTGATGGTGACGCAATTTATTTATCGCAGCATGTTATTTCTTCTACGCTTGGTTTACTAGAGCAAACTGACAATCAATCACATTTTACAGTAGGTTATTCTCCTGAAAATAATAGTGCTGTGTTCAACTTCACTACTTTAAGTGTTGGTGAAATGGTTTTAAATCTTGTTGATTTGAACGGTCGCTCAGTGTTTCATTCTGATCTTGGAACAGCGCAAATTGGTCAAAATAACCAAAGTGTAGCGTTGCCATCTGATTTGAAAAATGGAATTTATATTGCGAACTTCTTTGTAAATAACAAGGTAATGTCTGCTAAAATAATGATTCAAAAATAATTGATAATTACAAGTTGCTAGTTACAAGTAATTAGCAACTAGCAACTTGTAATTTTATTACTCCAATCTTTTTGTTAATAAGTCATTTACCTTCTTGTAAAATTGATAGGGTTGGTAAGTGCGCCATTCTATATCATCTAATTCACCACCCATAGCGAAATAATGGTCTATATTTACCTTTTCAAACTCTTTGGTGACATGATCATGGAAATTTATTAGTGCAATCCATCCATCTTCTACATCATCAAACCATTCTTCGTAATAGCAATCGTCCGAATAATGGAAATTCAAAACATTCTCGCCAATTAATATAAATTTTGTTATTCCTTCGTCAATCAGTGGGTCTATGATGTCTCTTTTGAATGTCATAATATCATTCTCTATTGCATCGTTCCATTCACCAATCAGTTCAATTATTGCAAATTGGTCGTCGTAGTCAACATAAAGTATTTTGATAAAAAGTGTTGGTGAACCAATTGTATCCCATTGAGGATGAATGTAAAAGTCATACACTGAATTGTTAAACTCAAACTCACTATATTCTCGTTCATAAAATGGAGACAACGGATCTTCCGAAGCGATATAGTCTGTTCTCCATAAATAAAAAGGTTCAATTAAATGCATTGTCAAATTTAAGGAAGTTGGCACATTAAATGCTATGTCGGGTTGAATTAAATTTTATGTATTTTTGACTATTCATCATTTTAGACCTAATTAATTAACCATGAAAAAGATTTTTGGAATTTTTATTTTAACTCTTGTTTTGATTTCCTGTGGAGGAAACAAAGATGGACGACCATTACAAGAATATTTATCTGCTTTTTTGAACGGAAACGAAAAAATTGTTGCTTTTGGAAAGGCTGATCTCAACACAATTTTAAATAAAACAGAGTACAAAAAAATTCCAAAGTTTGGATTAGTGATTTCAAAAGAATTGGAATCATACAAGAAAAGTTTGAATACGGAAACGCCTATCTTTTTTGCTTTAGAAGGACCTTTTTTAGAAGATGGTACACCTGAAACAAGTTACGCATTTTTCGAAGTGGTAAATGCGGATTCGTTGACTCAAAAATTGACGCAACAAGGATTTGATCTTGAAAAATCTGGAGATGTTCAGTTTTTTCAAAGTGGTGATGTGAGTTTTGGAATTAGAAATAATTTGGCAATTCTAATCTCAAAGAAAGCTGAATTTGATGGAAAGAAACTATTAACAGAAGCATTTGATAAATCTACCGAAGATGTTTCTGAAGGTAAGATTGATGAAATTCTTAATTCAAAAGGTGATGTAGTACTAGGAATGAGCATTGCCAATTTGTATGGAACTTCGAATACCGATTTATCAGATTTAAGTGCAGACAAACAAAAAAGTATCAAAGAACTTGTTGCTGATTCGTATATGCAAACAACCATGGCTTTTGAGAATGGAGCTATTGTTATTGAAACGAAAAATTATTTTTCTGATTTATTGAAAATCAAAATGTTCTTCAAAAAAGACGGTGGAGCATCAATCATTTCTAAATTGGGTACAGGAAACCCGAAATTTGGTTTATCTGTGAATATCGATATGAAAAAGGCACAAGCTTTTATGGATGAATATTCTCCAGGCGCTATGGCTGACTTAATGGACATGTTAGGTGGTGAAGCGCAAATGGCGATGGCAATGGGGGGAAGTGATGGTTTAGCTGGTCTTTTAAGTGGTGAAGTTGCAGCGGTGATGGTTGGAGAAGCAAATGCATACGAAGGCATGTCAGATTTCAATGTTTATGTAGGATTAGGAAAAAATGGTCGAACTTTAGCGGAAGGATTTAAAGGCTTACTTTCTTTAGGAATGGCAAAAGTGGATTTGGATAAAAACGGTTTATCTGCGTTTAGTTCGATGAATTTTGTTCCTCAAGCAGGGAAGAAGCTTAAAGTTCCAGCGGGATGTGAAATCTTCGGTAAAAAGGGAATAACTGCTTTCGTTAATTTTGAAGGAATTGATTTAACTTCTTTCGAATTTGAAGATGCACAAAAGATGATTTACTTGATTAAATACGTCACTTTTGAGATGGATGAAAATGGAAGTAAAATCGTTATTAAAGCTAAAAACGGAAAAGAAAATGTGCTGAAACAAGCAATGGATGTTGTTGTGAAAGAACTTTCTGGAAAGATTGGGAATATGACAATCTAAAAAATAGTAATCATAAAAAAGAGGTTTGTCAATTGATAAACCTCTTTTTTTATGCCTTAAAGCGTGTTGTAGCGGCTACGCTGTAATTGTACTGCTGCGATTAATTGTTTTTAAAAAAATCTCGCTACGCTGCAGTTGCACTGCAGCGAATTATTGCTTTTATAAATCCATACTATTTTAAATTATTCTTTTTTGCCGCAGCATTATAAATAAGTAGGAGCGAGGATCTATAACTTTTTCTGCCACAGATACACAGATTAATGCAGTTCTAGTATGATTTGCTATGTTGATGAAAATTATAATTTACTGCAGACAATCTTTCAACATTATTCAGCGAATTTAATACACCTTGTTTGCTAAAAAATAGAATCTGTGAATCTGTGGCAAAGATTAATCAATAAAACCGTTTAGGCTTTCTATCCCGCTTTTTCGCTACGCTGCAGTTGCACTGCTACGATTAAAGTGTTTTGTGAATTCACTTTGTTTTATTTTTATTTTGAAGTAGTATTTCAAATGTAGGGAAGGGATTAATATTCAGTTATTACTTTAATCTTTTTTGCCGCAGCAGTGCAACTGCAGCGGAGCTGAGCGAGGATCTATAACTTTTTCTGCCACAGACGCCCAGATTAATGCAGTTCTAGTATGATTTGCTATCTTGATGAAAATTATAATTTACTGCAGATAATCTTTCTGCATTATTCAGCGGATTTAATACACCTTGTTTGCTTAAAAATAGAATCTGTGAATCTGTGAATCTGTGGCAAAGATTAATCAATAAAACCGTTTAGGCTTTCTATCCCGCTTTTTCGCT
>JBILYS010000012.1:0-14512 GCA_044377625.1 Crocinitomicaceae bacterium | reverse complement strand
GCAATTAATTACAAAATATGTTCTTGCTGTTACGCAAACAACTTCAATGAAGGCTGCTCAAAAGAAATTGAAAAAAATCAAATCGTATGAGGAAAAGACAGATTTATCAATGTCACAAGTTCCTTTCCCTTTAAAATCGACTAAAGTTTGGGTTTCTCCAAGTACAGAAGCACAAAAACTGGAAGGACAAGGAATGGTTTTTCAAAAGTCATTTTTTGATGGAACAGTTGGTTCATCAACCAATATGCAAACTGGGAAGAAAGATATGACTGCTGAAGAAATAGCTTCAAAGAAAAAAGCATTTGGACTTTTTCCTGAGATGAATTATGCAACATCAGGCATGACTTATGAAATCGTAGGAATTGAATCGTTAAATGGAACAGATGTTTATGTTTTAAAATTGAACGATGGATCAACAGAATCTTTTGATTACTATGACACGAAGACTTTTATGAAAGTGAAATCACTATCTATCAATAAAGATGGTGAAGAAGTTACAGAATCAACTTCGTTATTCAGTGAATATAAAGATGTGAATGGTCTGTTATTCCCGCATACTGTGACAATTTCTATGGGAGAAATGGCTTTTTCAGGAATTGTAACATCAATTGTTGTAAATGGTAAAATCGATCTAAGTATTTACAAATAATACGAGCTTAAATAAATTGCAAAAGCGTTCATAAAAAATGAACGCTTTTTTTTGTAACCTACACTTGATAATACCGTATTATTATGTGTGAAAAAGATTGTTTTATTTTATTTTATTTTGACTTTACCAATTGCGATTTTCTCTCAAACGAAAATCAAATCATTTTATTTTGAAAATGATCAAAGCATTCCTACACCCTATTCTCAAAATCAACTTGAATTGTTTAAACAATCCTTAATCAAGGAAGAGGTTGTTATCTTAGAAATTTATTCCTACACTGATTCTCTTGGTTCTAATTCATACAATAATATCCTAGCGGAAAAAAGACTTACTTATATTGCAACTCAACTTAATTTAATCGATAATTCATTTATACAATTAAAGCCCTATGGACTTACTTATAAATATGATGTTAAAGATTTTAAAAGTTGGAGACGGGTAGATATTTATTATGAACTTTTAGTTTATCAAGATTCAGTTGTAACTGAAAATCAGGATGAAGAAGTAAGTCCGATGAATGACTCCAATCCAATTGACGAAGCTATTAAAGATGCATTACCATTTATACTTAACATTTCTTTTAAAGAGGGAACGGCTAAAATTGAGTTGAATAGTTTTGCCGAAATAAAAAAATTAGCAGATTATCTAAACACTCATCCAGCTACTCGAAACGTTGTTATTCGCGGTCATGTATGCTGTGGCAACAATATGTACATCTCAAAAAACCGAGCAAAAGCCGTTTACAAGGAATTACAGAAAATGGGGGTTGAAAAATCAAGATTAAGTTATAAAGGAATGTCGAATAAAGATCCTTTGGTTTTTCCAGAGAAAACGAATGCCGACAGACAAAAAAACAGACGTGTGGATATTGTTTTCAACACAATAATTTTATAGTTCAATGAAAATTCTAATTGGATTGTTTTTTTCATTTTCATTGAGTTCAATGTTAAGTCAAGAACATAGAAATACACTCATAATCTATTATGGCTTCAATGAATTTGAACTTTCAAACACTGCTCAAAAACAGCTTGAATCACTTTTGGAAACTGCTCGAAAAGGCGAGTTTTATATTGAGAACGTGACAGCCTACACAGATTTAAATGGAGATTTTCAATACAATAAAAACTTGGCGGAAAAACGAATTAAATCAGTTGAAAAGCTTATTAAATCGTATAATTTTGAAATTATCAAAAAAAATGCAGCTGGAGAAAATTATCCTAAAAATGCGCTAAATACAGATGACTATAAATATTGGAGACGAGTTGAAATTCAATACCTTATTGTGCCACCAACTTTAGTTATTCCTGATGAACCTCAAAGTCAAACCGAAACTGATTTTAATATTGAAAAAATATCCTCTTTAAATAAAAGTTCGATTGTCTTGAATATTGAATTTATTCCCGGAGAAGATGTTTTGATTGGAAACTCATTTGAAGAAATAAATAAATTATATACGTTCCTTTCCGATAATCCTCAGGTATATGCTTTTCTTAGAGGTCATGTTTGTTGTGCCGATGATTTTGCACTTTCTTCTGCCAGGGCTCATGCTGTGTTTTTGAAATTAGTTCAAAAGGGAATCGATGCTAAACGATTGAGGTACGATGGGTTTAGTAATTACATTCCTGTCGTTACTCCAGAGTTAACGGATGAAGACAGACAAAAAAACCGTAGAGTTGATGTGATTTTTACAATAAATTAAAAACTCATTATATAATACTTTACTTTTGTATAGATTAAAACTTACTATACATGAAAATTCTACTTTCAATCATTGGGTTTCTCTTTTTACAGAATATTTTATTTTCTCAAAATCAAAACATTTCCAACGGTTCATATTTCGATGGCGAACCTTATTTAGTTATTGACCCGACAAATTCTCAGCATTTGGTGGCGGCATGGATGGGATTTCAGATTGGAAATAAAGTAACAATCAAAACGTCTTATTCAAATAACGGCGGAACAACTTGGTCTGCTCCTATTTGGCAACCCCATCAAGTTTTAGACAACTCTTCTGCAGATGTCTCATTAGCATATGATTTGAATGGCAACTTATACATGAGTTATATTGATCACGATAATATTAATTTCTTAAATGGTGCAATTTATGTTCGTAAATCAATTGATGGCGGAGCCTCTTGGGGACCTGCTGTTGAAGCCACTTCAATAAGTGATTGCCCAAACCAAGCTTGCATTGATCGACCTTGGATTGCAGTTGATAAATCAGGTGGAATTAATGATGGTGTAATTTATGTCACCTCAATGAATGCCGATCAACCTACTCTTTCTTTTCCTCCTTATCATCCATACTTATCAGTGAGCACTAATAATGGAACGAGTTTCTCAAACCCAAGATTTCTAGATACATTGAACTTTTATGCTGGCAGTACAATTACTCAGCCCATGCCTTCTCCAATCGTAACATCAAATGGAGTTTTTATGGCAATTTATCCTGCATATGAGCCTTTAAATCAAGGTCCATTCGCTCATTTATATATAGCAAAAAGCACATCCGCTGGTTTAGATATTGACCAATTGGACGCTTACAGTGGAGTTGGATCTCCTATTAGTAATGCCTATTTAAAAAAGGGGTCATTATTCAAAAGTGACCCATCCGACGCAAATCACATTGCTTATTTCTTTTTGAAAGAGACAAGTGGTGATGTTGATGTCTATTTTATGGAATCATTTGATGCTGGAAATACATGGACAGCACAAATGCGAATTAATCAAGATCCATTGGGTAATAATAATTTACAAGATTTAGTTTGGGCTGATTTTGATTCAGATGGAGATCTAGCTGTTTGTTGGAGAGACCGTAGAAATGGGATAGCGAATACATACCAAACAGGGACAGAAATTTATGGAGTCGTTAGATGGAAAGATTCGATCAATTTTTCGCCAGATTTCCCTATTTCAAACCAGTTAGTTTCTCATGATGTTGTTTTAGAAGGCAATGGCAACGATTTTATGAATGTGAATTTTTTAAATGATACTATTTATGCTGTTTGGGGAGATGTTAGAACGGGTGTTTTAAGTATCTATTTAAATAAAATTGGTGTAATATCAGGTACAAATTCGATACAAATAATAAGTCACGAATCTCTTTCTTCTTTTAATGTATATCCAAATCCAACTTCGGATAAATTATACATGAAAGAAGAAATGATTGTTGATTCGTATAAAGTAATTAACGAAAATGGTCAAGAGATGATGCGTGGAGTTCAATTCCCTGAATCTGGATTATCAGTTACAAAACTAACAAGCGGAACTTATCAACTATTACTTTATAGTGGTAAAGAAGTCAAAATGACACTATTTATAAAAGAATAAGTTGAAATCAACCTTAGTTTTCCTGTCTTTATTCTCTTGGATTGTTGTTTTTTCTCAAAATGACACAACATCAAAATTTTCATTTCCTATTCCGCAATATGAAATAAATTGCATGACTCATTTCAATACAAAAGCAGTTGGAATAGATCCTGTAAATGCATTTATACTCGCAAAATTGAATGAACTCATGTACCCTGAACGATTAGATTATCAAATTCGCTATTTGCAAAACAATTCGAAGGTTCTTGATTCATTGCCTTCAACAAATTACCTAAAAACATATCCATTAATTAATAATTCAAACTTTAAATTTGCTTTTGAAAAACGATTAAATCACTATTTCACAAGTGATTCCTTATCAAAAAAAGCTGAATTTTATTTTATAGAAAAACCTATTTTGGATACATTCAATTTTCTAGGATTGACTTCCATTAAAGGATATGATCCTGAAATAATTGTTATTAATCATAACGATTTAGTCCTGATTCTATTTCGCGGAACAGATGATGTGAACGAAAATCGTTTTGCAGAATGGAGAGGTACCGATTTTAGTATTTCAAAAGTTAAAACTGACTCAATTCTTAATTATTCAAAAGTTCACAAAGGTTTTTGGAACAGTTTTGATATTGTAAAATCCGATTTAATTAAACTCTTAGATTCTTTAGACGCAAAAAATAAAAATATTTGGATTTCTGGTCATAGTTTAGGTGGAGCAATGGCTATTTTGACAGGTGTTTACCTCCAAAAGAGCAATTTTACAGTTACCAATATATACACCTATGCTGCTCCTCTTGCAATTGGCGATAAAAATTTCGCGGAATTAGGCAGTCATGTTTTGTTAGATAAAATTCAACGATTTGAATATTATTTAGACCCAGTTTCCATCCTTTGGGCGCCAGGATATTCTGCTTTTGGTCAAAGAAATTGGATTGATAATGCTACAAAGTCAAATTACACTTTTTACCCAGATTGTGGTGAACGCTATTATTTTCATCGACCTTTTGAATTCAGAAGTAGGTCATTTTCTAACAAAGAAAACCAAGAGATTGCAAGGGTAAAACGAGAGAAATTGTCTAGTAGTATTTTCAAAATTCCAATTAAGTTTTTTTATCACAATACACAATGGTATGTAAAAGGGACTTATCTGCTTATTCCAGAGAAATTAAGGACTAATTTACCAAGAGTTGACGACAGTTTCCCATTCATTTATTACGGTTGGAATCAAGCTAAATAAGAGAATTAAGCATTTCTAAACTAAGTGTTTTAACTTAAAAAACATTTTGATGAACGAATTATAAGTTTTAAGTCAATTCTTTTCGTAATTTAACATTTGAATCTAACCATTCACTGAAAATGTCCATCAATAGATCATCCGTATTCTTGGAAGTTATTGAAAGCTTGTCCAAAAGTCCACACATTAATGAAGGTGATGACATTGCTATGGCTAAAGAAATACTATACAATGCTACGAATTTTTTAAAAATATCTAGAGCCAATTCTTGGATTATGAATGCAGATTCAAGTGGCTTATATTGTTTATTGGCTTATGATTTAAAAAATGAGACATACGACAATGTTGGAGAATTGAATGCAGTTGATTTTCCGTTTTGGTTTAATCATATCAATAGAAATGATATTATAATCAGTTCTGATGCGAGAAAAGAACCATTCAATAAAGAATTATTGGAAACATATTTAATTCCTTCAAATATATACTCTATGATGGAAGTCCCAATACTTTCAGGGGGTAAATTGAAAGGCATAGTTTGTTTTGAAAATACAGGTGCAATCCGTGAATGGACAAATGATGAACAACATTTTGCTTTGGCATTAACACAGCTTCTAACCTTAACACTTGAAACAAAAGAAAAAAACATTTATCGAGATGAATTAGAAAAAATGGTAAAAGAAAAAACCATTCTAATAGCCGAAATCAATCACCGTGTAAAAAATAATCTAGCCGTAATGACAGCTCTTATTCGATCAGAGGCTAATCGGTCAAAAGATAAATATCATCAAGAACTTTTTGAAAATTTATTATCTAAATCTTTTTCATTGTCCACTTTGCAAAGTGCAATGTATCAATCTCAAAATTATCAAGAAGTAAATTTTAGTGAATTCATAAAGACATTAATTGGAAATATGAATGATACATATGGTTATAATTTAAATGTGAGATTAACTTTAAATTTATCTGAAGTAAACGTTGATATTTCAAATGCTATTCCCTGTTCATTGATTTTAAATGAAATCTTTACAAATGCCTATAAATACGCTTTCAAAGAAGGAAAAGAAAATATTTTATACGTGGATTTATCAATTAACGAAGTTGATAAAACTCAAATTATCATTAAAGACAATGGACCAGGGTTAACAGAAGATTATAAATCAATTGGAACAGGATTCGAATTAATTGATGGATTAACAGAACAGATTGATGGTGATCTTGAAGTTAATACTTCGAGTCAAGGAACAGAAATTATTTTGACCTTTTAATAGCTATTTTATTTCAATCAATAAATCTACAAAAGGATCTAATTTCCAAGATTTCACTTTTTTAGGAGTGTCAAAATTTACAATTTCATTCCTCCCATTTATTTGAATTACCTTGGTTAACTTGTCACCATTTTTCATGGTAAACTCTACCGTTAATGGAAAAATGAAATCAGTTTCAAATTGTGTTTGCTGAATTTCCAAACGTACATTCTTTTTCGTTGCTTTTCCTTGAACAGCAAGAATTGGGTGACCAGAACTGTACAACCATTGTTTAAAAAACTGATCCAAATCTACCCCACTAACCTCTTCCATTACAAATTGAAAATCTGTCGTTGAAGCATTTGATAAACGGTATTCTCTATAATAGGCAATTACGCCATTTTTAAAAAGTTCATCTCCCAATTTTCGGCGAAGCATGTGCAATACCCAAGCTCCTTTTTGATAAGAATTAGGGTTCAATAGTTCCATCAAATCAGTATAGTTTGTGTCTACAACCGGGTGATTGTAATTCTTTCTAAATTGGATAATTTTAGATCTATCCTGCTGCAATTGAGTTCTAAAAGCATCTATCCCCTTAACTTCTTCAATGTATAAATTGGTGAAATAAGTTGCAAAACCTTCACTGAGCCAAATGTCTTCCCACTCTTTTTCAGTTGCTGAATTTCCAAACCATTGATGAGCTATTTCATGAACTAACAATGTTTCGCACGTTCGCTTTCCATTAATTGCATTTTCATCATAGAAAATACATCCAGCATTTTCCATTCCTCCAAATCGAGTAGTTGATTGCACATTTGCTAGTTTTTCATATTCATATTGACCAAGATAAAATACAAAGAAGGGCATAATTGACGTTGCCATTTCAAAATCATAAAATCCATTTTGTTCATTTTCTGGATACACCCAGGAGCTCAAACTTACACCAGCCGAAGATGGTAAATTTTGTATTTTAAAATCAGCAATTCCAACCACCATGACTTTTGTTGGCAAAGGAATCGTAGAACTGTATTCATAAATATCGTCTATTTTATTTTCAACTCTTTTACCAATGAATTCACCATTCGCTATGACTTGATACTGATTTGGTGCTTGAACAGAAAATTGCACTGTTGCTTTATCAGAAGGATGATCGATACATACAAACCAATTATGTGCCCTGTTGGGCCAATTGTCTCCGAAAAAAGTTCGATTTCCATATTTATTTTCACCAATCACTAATCCATCAATCGGAATTCCACTGAAAACAATTTTCAATTCAATTTCCTTTTGGGCGTTTGGTCTTAAGTTCTCAATGATCAACTTATCATTTTCGTGTTTAAATTTAACCGGGAAATTTCCTTCAAAAATACTTTCTACAACCATTCCTTTTCCTTCGGAATTTAAAGATGTTAAATCCAAACTAATGTTTTTAGTATTGTCTAACCTCTCCAATAAAACCAACTCTTTTACTTCAATTCGATTGGTTGAATCATTGATTTTTAATTCAATTGCATAATGTTTTATATCAATAATTGAAAGCTGATCGTTGGTGACTTGAGCAGAAATAACAAAACAAATTGAAAAAAACAGCGATATCATGAATAGTTTCATACGGAGGATAATTTTAATGCATAAATACTCAAAAAAACTTACATACTCCATTAATTTCCTCCTTCTCGATATCTTTTTTACTTAATCCGTTTAGCAAACCAATAGTTGAAAATTTTCGAGCAATTCAATTTAAATTTGTTTCTTATTTTTAGAACGTTAAAACTAAAAAAATGAAAAAAATAGTTGCAATTCTAATTGGTATTTTGTGCTTAATTTCCTCGCAAATTTCTGCTCAGCAAATGAATAAACCCTCTTCTTTGGAAATAGCACAACTTCCATTATGGGCGCAAGCGATGTATGGAAATAACCCAAATGTTTTTGAAGTAGATGAATTATACAGAAATTATTATTCATCCAATTTATTTGAAAAAAGTTATCATACACAATATTACAAGCGTTGGAGAAAATCTGTCAATAATAGAATTGATGAAAATGGTTTCCCTATCGCATATTCTGACGATGAGTTACAAGCAATTCGAGAAAATTATATTTCTAAACAATCACAGGAAAAATCTTCGAATTGGTCATCTGTAGGCCCATATCATACTCAACAAGATTTAGGTGGAATGGGGAAACGTCAGACAAATGTATATTCCATTGACCAATGTTTAGGCAACACTAATATTATGTACTTAGGTACAGAACCAGGTGAAGTATACAAAAGTGCAGACGCAGGAATAAATTGGTCAACTGTTTCAATGACCATGGATTTTGGAAGCGGTGTTACAGCTATTGAAGTACACCCAACTAATGGCGATATTGTTTTTGCTGGCGGGAATTATGGTGTTTTTAGAAGTATCGATGGAGGATCCAGTTGGACAAATGTTTTACCACAAACGAATTTGAATGTCAATGAGATATTAATAAATCCAGCAAACGACCAAATTATTTTAGCTGCAACGGATAAAGGTTTGTATCGCTCAATAAATGGCGGAACATCGTTTATACAATTATACACTCAAAAGGCATATGACGTAAAATTGAATACTGGAAATAACAACATCGTATACATGTTAAAGAATAATCCAGCTTTAATTATTTGCGAATTTTATAGCTCTTCAGATATGGGGGCAACTTGGAACATTCAAAGTACAGGTTGGTATTCTTCAACTGATGCTGCACGAACTGATGGTGGTGGTCGTATTGCTGTTTCAAATGACGATCCAAATCGCGTTTATGCCTACCTAATTGGTGAAGCTAAATTGAATGATTATGGGTTTATTGGTGTTTTCAAAAGCAATGATGGCGGTACTTCTTGGACTTTACCGAACACTCCAACGGGAGGCCCATATACCGCTTCACATTTAAATTTAGCTTATGGTGGTCCAACATGGACATATCACCAAGGATTTTATAATTGTGCCATTGTTGCATCTCCCACAAATGCAGATGAAGTTATTGTAGGCGGTTTGAATCTCTATAAATCAGTAGATGGTGGAGCAACTTTTACCGCTTTAGGTGGTTATGTTGGTGGACCATTAGATATGCATGTCGATAATCAAGATTTTAGGTCCATCAATGGCAATACTTGGATTACCACAGATGGAGGAGTTTATTTATCTACAGATTTTTACACTACGCAACCAACATTCAAAATGGATGGAGTACATGGCTCTGATTATTGGGGATTTGGAAGTGGATGGAACGAGGATGTTTTAGTTGGTGGTTTGTACCACAATGGCAATATTGCATACAATGAAAGTTATGGTGGTGGTAATTTTTTATCACTTGGAGGAGGTGAAGCTCCAACTGGATATGTTAACCCAGGAAATAACCGCAAAACATACTTTTCAGATATTGGTGGTTATGTAATCCCAGTAAATATTACTGATCCATTGGTTTATTTTTCAATGGGAATGAGTCCAAACGAAAGTTATTATGCTTCAGAATCAAGTGAAATGGAATTCCATCCAAACTGTTACAATATTGCCTATTTAGGAAAGGATAATAAACTTTGGAAAACAACAGACGGTGGAGGATCATACAATCTAGTGCATACTTTTGGTTCTTCAGCCAATGATGTTGTAAATTATATTGAAATTTCATCCTCTAATCCTGATGTAATTTATCTTAATCAACGTCCTTCTTCTGGTTCGACTGGTTTACTTTGGAAAACGACAAATGGTGGAGTTTTGTGGAATCAATTAACGATTCCTGCTGGAAATAGTCGAATTATGCAACTAACTATTAACCCCTTAAATGAAAATGAAATATGGATAGCTTACACCAGTGGTTCAAATGGAAATAAAGTCTATCATTCTATTAATGGTGGCTCATCATGGACAAATATAACAACGACTATTTTAAACAATGAAAGTATTCAATCGTTGGTTCATATTGCAGGAACAAATGGTGGAATTTATGCTGGAACAGGAAGAGGTGTTTATTACGCGAATAATACTACTCCTTGGGTGATTGACAATAGCGGATTGCCAACTTATGTTAGCACAACAAGTATACGTCCATTTTACCGCGATGGAAAAGTTAGAATGGCATCTTATGGAAAGGGAATTTGGGAAAGTAACCTAAACGAACAACCAGCTTTACCAATTTGTCGTATCACAGTTGATAAATTAGAACAAACTGTTTTCTGTGAATTAGATTCCTTTTATTTTGAAGATTACTCCTTCTTGAATCACACGAATGCAACATGGGCTTGGGAATTTCCAACAGGATCGCCAGCTAATTCATCTTTACGAAATCCTTCGATACTTTTTTCAAACCCAGGTGTGCATTTAGCAGTTCTAACAATTACGGATCAATTTGGAAACACCGATCAAGATTCTCTTTACGTGACCGTTACAAACTACCTCGCTCCTACTTTTGTTGATGAGGATTTTGAAAGTACATTTTTGCCAAATGGATGGTTTTTAACAAATCCAGATAATGGAGGTCAATGGTCACTCAATAGCAGTTATGGTGGCTACGGAACCTCAACACAAAGTGCTGTTTTTGACAATTATGGCATCGACTCACAAGGTAGCTATGACGATATGAATATTGCACTAAACACATTAGCAATGTCAGATTTACAGTTGTCATTTGATGTTGCATATGCACCTTATGGCGGTCAATATTCAGACACCTTAGATGTAATGGTTTCAACAGATTGTGGAGCGACTTTCAGCCAAGTTTATTCAAAAGGTGGAACCACACTGGCAACAGCTCCGACAATTGGTTCTAATTTTTATCCAACAGCAACAGAATGGAGAACAGAATCAATTGACTTGTCTAGTTATGTAAATTTTGACAAAGTGATTATAGCATTTAGAAATTGGGGACATTTTGGTAATACAATTTATATTGATAACATTAATATTTTGAATGATCTTAAAATAGATGAATCAAACACAAACAATTTTGAAATGTACCCGAATCCAATTTCTTCTGGTTGTATACTTCATTTAAAAGGAATTGAAAATGGATCTAAAATAAAGATACTTGATAATCAAGGGAAAGTAGTTTTTAAAAGCTCATCTATTGCTGATGAAAAAATCACTCTTCCAAATCAATTAAATTCGGGAGTTTATTGGATTAATATTGAAACAAAGGATACAATTTGGAATAAGAAGATTGTTGTTAATTAAAACAATAAATTAGAGATTGAGGTTTGAGATAGAGGTTTGAGATAGAATAATACCTTACCTTGATTTTCATAAAAAACCGTTCGTCAGCTGACGGACGGTTTTTTTATGAAAATATATCTTATCCTCTTCTTCTTTCCAACAACATCATCATCATTAATCCAAGCATCAAACGTTCGCTATCTCCTTCTTTAAAATTCTCTAATTTCTCCAATTTAAATTTTCGTCCAAAAAAAGATGGCAATTTTGAAATCCTTGCTACAGTTATTCCATCAGTCGATAAAACACCATACTTGGGGTTGAATAAATATCCACTCAAAAGGCCCAACAAAGGAATTTCACATAAAAGAACATCACCAACTTTAGCCCAAGGATTCTCTTCTATTATTGAAAACTCAGGCGTTTTGTTGACATCAAAAATCTGATAATTTGCTTTCCAAATTGATTTCATGCCCTTACGACCAACACTTCCTAATACAGTACCATTGGAATTAGTAAATTCATAACTCGCATTGAAATCAATGATTCTATCCGCATTTATTTCATATTGAAGACTTGTTTTTGTATCATCTGAATACACTTTTATAGCCTCTTTCAGCTTGAACATCTTTTGTCGAACGTAGGCTATTGTATTTCCTGTTGCATCTTTCGCTGTGAAATCATTTGCTAAACTTCCAATTTTAAATTCGAAAGTCATTGGGAATTCAAATTCTTTAAAATCAGCTTTTTTGGTAAAATTACTATCTAATAATTGCTCTTCGTGCGTCATGATTTTTTTTATGCTAATTAAGTAATAATTAATGAATTAAATTGCTGTCATTTCTTTTTAAACTTTCTTTTCACTTTAATCACTATATTTATTTGACTATTCAAATGAGATATTTGACTAATTACATTCAAATGAAAATTAAAATAATTCCCTCTTTCATAATCATACTGGGTTTCTTAGCATACAAATATTCAAAATTCTTGTATGCTTATGTGATTTTTGGAAAAGAGAAATGGTTGACAATGGAAACTGATTCATACCTGTCTTCAACAATCATGCTTGCAACAGGAATTTTCATTGCCATAATTTGTAATTGGTTCCTTCATAAAAATTTTCAGTTGCACACGTTGGGCTTGGAGCGGGATGTAATTAATGGCTTATTTTATGGTGTTTTGTTTACGATTCCGATGTTCTTGGGTTTTGCTTATTATTTTCACGATTCAATTGGTATTGATGGAAAAACAATATACCGCGATCTTGTTTTAGCTGGATTTGGAGAAGAATTTATGTATAGAGGATTTCTTTTTGGTTTACTCTTCTATTCTGCTGGTTGGGGATTTATTCCAGCAAGTTTGGTAGCAGGAATATTTTTCGGGATGGGACATTTATACCAGGCGGAGACAATGAGTGAAGGTATATCAGTTTTTCTATTTACAGCATTAGCGAGTGTTGGTTTTGCTTGGTTTTATTATGTCTGGAACAGTATCTGGATGCTTGTTTTTTTGCATGCATCAATGGACATAGTTTGGGACATGTTCAATATTGACACCAATGTTACAGGCAATCTAGCTGTAAATGTTTTTCGATTTGCTACTTTAGGACTCGTAATTATTATCACGGCGCGATTTGCCAAACGAATTGGAAGAGATGATTTGAAATACAAATTATGGAAGAATTAGTATCTAATACCTTTGAGGTTCTGAATTTTACCAATCATACGTTTTACACCTATTTATTCCTTTAACACCCTAAATTTGAATTAATTATAACCTAAAAACTGTTTATTATGATGTGTCCTATTATTATCGTTGCTTTATCTCTTGCATTAATCGTGCTTATGGGAGGTTTGTTCTTACTTGCTTATGCGAAGAAAGAAAGTCTTGGGAAAATGACTAAAATCGCTTCTTATGTTGCTATTTTATTCGGAACTGTTGTTTTTGTTGGTGGAATTATTGGTGCATGTATGTGCAGTACGTGTCACAAAGGAAAATGCAATAAAGATAAAATGGAATGTTCTAGAGGTGGAATGAATGGAGATTGTTCTAAAGGTTCTTGTGAAAAAGGAGAAATGGAATGTCACAAAGGAATGGGAAAAAGTCATTGTGAAAAAGAAGGAGAATGCTCAGAAATCGTAATTGAGTCTAATGATGGTAAAAAAATCATTAAACAAGTAAAAATTATTAAAACAAATTAATTTATTTTAATAACAAATAGTAAAAAAGGATGTCAAATGACATCCTTTTTAATTTGATTCGAATTATTTTTTTGGAGGAAGTGCAAAAGCAATTGCTTCATGATCGAAGTTTCCATTATGAGAACCGTCACAAAAAGGTTTATTACTGGACAAACCACATCGACAAATTCCTATAATTTCTCTGCCACCTAAATCATAAGTGTCACCACTTTTATCGACAATTTCGAAATCTCCTTCAACGCGCATCGAGCCGTTACTGTTTATTGTTATTTTTGTTTTTGACATCGTTCGTTTTATTTTTTATCGAAAGTAAACAAAAGCATTTGTCTTTCAATTAAAAAAAATCCGCCACGGATTCACTGATTATTCTTTTTTTGATTTTATTTTCTAATAAAATAAATAATGCCCACTGGATTTGATCTTATTAAACTATTTTCTGTTTTAGCCAATATTAATGTCTTTCAATTAAAAAAAATCAGCCACAGATTCACAGATTATTCTTTTTTTGATTTTATTTTCTAATAAAATAAATAATGCCCTCTGGATTTGATCTCATTAAACTATTTTCTGTTCAGCCAACTATTAATCGTAGTTAGAAATAAATTAATCTGTGCATCTGTGGCAACGAACAAATTCACCACTCAAAAGTAAATCAATTAAAAGTGAAAAGTTTTGTGTTA
>JBILYS010000011.1:0-14519 GCA_044377625.1 Crocinitomicaceae bacterium | reverse complement strand
TGATAAAAGTAAACCAGCGAATTTTGTATACATATGTCCTTTGTTTTTTTTCGACACAAAGGAACGCTGATACAGTTATTCTAGAATTATTGAAACGTTACTAGATTGTTAATTCAAGGTAACATTCAGTTAATAATG
The DNA here is from genome assembly GCA_044377625.1 of Crocinitomicaceae bacterium. Classification (GTDB taxonomy): domain Bacteria; phylum Bacteroidota; class Bacteroidia; order Flavobacteriales_D; family Crocinitomicaceae; genus M0103. The sequence continues at coordinate 14,381 of JBILYS010000011.1, read as the reverse complement.
AAGATAAATTTATTTAACATGAGGTTGCAAGCTAATTTTGAACTTCAACAAATTTATACCCAATTCCTTTAACTGTTTTGATATAATGTTCACCGATTTTTTCGCGTAATTTTCTAACATGAACATCTATTGTTCGATCACCCACTACGATATCTGAGCCCCAAACTTTGTCTAGAATAGTATCTCGTTCAAATACGTAATCTGGTTTTGACGCAAGCAATGCTAATAACTCAAATTCTTTTCGCGGTAAATGGATAACAGCACCATTTTTCTCTACTACATATTTTTCACGATTAATAACAAGATCTTTCGCATGTCCAGATTCTAATGAAATCATACCTTTTCTGCGCAAAAGAGCATTGATCCGACTAACTAATACTTTTGGTTTTACAGGCTTGGCTACATAATCATCTGCACCAGCATCTAATCCAGCAATTTGGCTATAATCTTCATTGCGTGCAGTCAGAAAACAAATCAAAGTTTTTTGAAAACCTTCAGTTCGTCGAATTGCCTCACAAACTTCGATACCATCCATTCCAGGCATCATGACGTCTAAAATAATTAAATCAGGTTTGCTAGCGATCATTGATGCTAATCCTTTTTCACCATTTTCAGCCGAATAGACATCATAACCTTCCTTCTTGAGATTGTAACACAACAATTCTCTAATGTCTTCTTCATCATCTATTACCAATATTGTAACCATCGTAATGTGAAAATAAGTTAAGTTTAACTATTATGCTTATAAATATAGGTAGAATATTGGAATCTTAAAGAATGTAAATTTCAGATAAATTAATGGTATTCTTAATTGTGTTTTTTTCAAACTGCAATAAAACCAAAGCATTAGGCCGTTTTACAGAAAATTAAATGTGATATAAACGTTTTCTTTTTTACGTTAATTATGATTTTTCTATTTTTTTATTTTAAAAAGATCTTCAAAAAATATGTTGAACAAACATAAAAAATACTTAAATTTGTTCTAGTAGTAGTAGGTTAGGTTGATTAGTATGCAAGAGCTTTGAACGCCCGTTCAAGGCTCTTGTTTCTTTTTAAGCAAGTTCTAACCTAGTGCAATTCTCATTTTTTTATTGAAAGGCTTCAATAAAAAGAGCTCTGTTCAATACATTTTTCATCAAATTGCTCTTATTGCCGAAAAAGTTTTAACTAAGATTTTTTATATTTACAGTATATTCGATTCCATGAAAATTAAAATACTTTTAGTTGAAGATGATACAAGTTTAGGCTTTGTTATTTCAGATCAGTTAAAATCTGACGGCTATAGCGTTACACTTTGCACTGATGGTGCTGAAGGATTTAAACGCTTTAATGAAGAAAGTTTTCATCTGTGTATTTTTGATGTGATGATGCCGAAAAAAGATGGTTTCAGTTTAGCTCGAGATGTTCGCAAAATAAATACTGAAATTCCTATTCTGTTTTTAACAGCAAAATCAATGACTGAAGATAAAGTCGAAGGGTTTAAAGCTGGTGGAGATGATTATTTAACCAAGCCATTTAGTATTGAGGAATTACAAGTTCGACTTTCTGCACTTTTGAAAAGGGTCAACATTATTGTAGATGCTCCTGAAGAAACGATAATTCAATTAGGCCAATATGCTTTTGACACAATAAATTATAAATTGGTTCATCCTAATTTTGAGAAAACGTTAACGAAAAAAGAAGCACACATATTGAAAATTCTTTGCCGTTTGAAAAATCAAGTTGTTCCGAGAGATGTTGTATTGAATGCGGTTTGGGGCCAAGACGATTATTTTGTTGGACGAAGCTTAGATGTTTTTATCACCAAATTGAGGAAATATTTCAAAGAGGATGATTCAATTCTAATTTCAAACGTGCATGGTATCGGGTTCAAATTAGAAATTGTAAAATAGGATGATTTACATGCTTCATCTTGAAACATCTACAAAAGTTTGCTCTGTTGCACTTTCGTGTGATGGAAAACAACTAGCGATCAAAGAAGATTTGAGCAATGAATATTCTCATGCGGAAAATTTAACAAGCTATATTCAGGATGTTTTAAATCAAAGTAAAATTTCTTTGAAGGAATTAAGTGCGGTTTCTGTTGCTTCTGGACCTGGTTCTTATACTGGTTTAAGAATTGGTGTTTCAACTGCTAAAGGTTTATGTTACGCATTAGACATCCCATTAATTGCCGTTGATTCTTTATTTTCTCTTGCTACAATTGCCAAAGAAAAACATCAAGACATGAACTTATGTGCACTAATCGATGCACGAAGAATGGAGGAGTTTAATGGTTTTTATAACTCAGATTTAATATCCTTAAAAGCTATTTCCGCAGATATTATCACAGAAGATAGTTACAAAGAATTTGAACCATTCGTCTATTTTGGCGATGGCGCAAATAAACTTGAGGATATTTGGAAGACTAGAAATTGTAAAATTGACACTTCAATTTATTCATCGGCAACAGGACAAATTCCTTTGGCTTTTGAAAAATTCAACAACAACCAATTTGAAGATGTTGCTTATTTCGAACCGTTTTATTTGAAAGATTTTATTGGGTTGAAAAAAAATAATTAATCGATTATTTTTTAGTTTTCCTGAACGTATGCTCGTAAGATAAATTCAGTATTAAATCGGTGTTGTTCGTTGTTTGATAATCGCGCAGTAATAATCCAATCGTAAAAGTATTTGAATTATTAATTTCCAAATCGGTTCCAATAGAATAACGCATTTCATTCATTAATCCTTCAGTTACAAATTGATTTCCCGACAAAAAGTAATATTGATTGCTACGATAAAATGATTCTGCACTTAAAAAAGGTTTAATGATTTTACTTTTGAATTGCGGCCTTAATGTTAATTTGTTGCGCCAATAAAGCTGTTCTCGTTTGAACTTAAAATTTTCATATTGAATTTTACTGGTAAATTGAATTCCAAGATATTTATCAAGTTTTAGCCATTTAGAAGGTTCTAGTTGAATTCCAAATGAAATTCGTTGTGAAGTCATTTGTCTTTTACCATCTAAAAGTGCGTAATCATTGGTTTGCCAAGAATTACGATATAACAAACCAATTTTTATCGATTCAGTCAATGCAAATTTTGACTCCATGGTGACGAGTGATTTTGAATAACTTCTATCAGTTAAATTCCATCTACCTTGTAATTCAGCACTGAGAGAAAGTTTTTTTATCAAATAAACTTTAGCAACAATAGAAGATCGATTGTAAAAGGAATTATTTTGAGAAAAGGATGACCCAAAAACAAAAAGTAAAAAGAAAATTGACAGAAGTAGTTTCATTATTGTACGATTGAAATCACACCAATTTCATTAATACTCGCTTTTTCGGTAATTTCAATTTCTTTATAAACTGGAATTTTTTCACCTGAAGTTGCATCTTTAGATAAAGCGTAAACTTTATATTTTCCAACTTGTAATCCTTCAAAAGAAAAATATCCATCTGCTCCAGTGCGTGCAATATCATTAAAAATTGTCCCATCGCCGTAAATTAAATATACGCGTTCTTCAGTAATTGCCATTTCAGAGCCATTAACATCTGATTTTCCTTGTTGAGTAACATCAACTTTGAAATTTGTTGTACCATTATCTGCATCTGTAATTTCAGTATGACTTGTACTAACCAATGTTAATATATCATTGATTTGTGAAATTGTAAAATCACCGTTTAAAGATGTATCAATTGCTGTTAAAGTTGCATTCGCAATTTCTAAGTTTGTAGCACTATAATTGTAATTAACTTGAATGCCAACCCTTCCTTGTAATTGAGGGTCACCATTACTAACCCATGTTGGATTATTGTACCAAACATAATATAAAGAACCACCTGCGGGACCATTAAATAAAAAATAATCACCGTGCTCAATATCAAGACCTTGTTTTACTGTAATATCAATTGTTTCAGCATTTCCAGTTGAATTATTCACTCCAACGATGGTTCCTCGAATTACTGATGTACCGCCAGGGCCAGCAACTTTTTTACAACTTGAAAATGCGCCAATTAATAGGATAGATAGAATACTTGCTTTTAAAAATGAGATCATTTTACTGTAATTTTAATAGTTTGATAAAATTCATTATTCGGAAGAATTGTCACGAAATACATTCCTTCACTGAAATTTGAAACGTCAATTGTTGTTTCATCGAAGTCTTTAAATTCAAATGTTTGAATGTTTTTACCTTGTGTTGAAATTATATTAACTGCAACATTTTTTAAATGTTGGTTTGTTTTAATGGTAAGTTTTCCCTCTGTTGGATTAGGAAATGCAATAACCTGATTTGAGTCAGTTGTTTCTTTAATTCCTAAATCATTACAAATTCCAAACATATTATTGTCCATCCAGATTAGTCGACCTGTAATCCATTCCTTCATGTAATCAATTTCCTCTTGGTAGGTATTTCCCACGAAGTTATTTGGCCAGACATATGTTCCTAAAATTGGCCAACGATTGTAATTTCGAGCAGCAGGGTCAGCTAAAACTGTTGCCATACTGTCGATGTAAGAAAGTATATAATTGGTATTCAAACTTGTTTGACGCAATTCTAACCACCTGCATTTTAGGGCATGAGAATAGGTAGAATCTTCAAGCAATCTTCCCCACCAAAAAGGGTTTTGCCAGCCCCCACCGCAAACTGAATTGAAATTAATTTCCCAACCTGTTGTGTCAGAACCTTGACAATAATCAGCATTTCCAAAAGCTAAATTGAAATCCCAAAGTGGTCCTGCCACAAGTTCGCCTCCCTCACTAACTCTATTTTTATGTAAATAAGTTGAAATTCGATAACCATCAACATTTTTTGAGACTTCGTTCACCAACATAAAGTCGATAAATGAGGCTTCATCAATGAATGGTTTGTACCCTAAAACTGGGTCGGTGAAATTTGGTCCAGCTAAAGCATTTTCCCAATTAGTAACTATATTTTCAATATATTGTAATTGTGAAGGATGCATGGTAATTGCATCCGGATCATGCAATTGATAACCAATTGTGCTTGAACCAGGTGAAGCGCTCGTATATGGAGAATTCCATGCAATTACTCCTCCGGCAGTTGTTTTGTCAATTTTAATAATGTAACCACCTGTTAATTCATTATTGAGCGTGTCAGAATAATTTAACGGATCAATATTTACCCGACCAGGGTTCACTTTTATACGTTCCATGAAAACATAAACACCAATATAATCTCCATTTAGAATGACTTCACACATTTGAGTGCGAGGCGCCCAACTTCCCATTTCGTTGCCGATTTTATAAGTAAGCACATTTCTGATTAATGCTTTATCCGTGTATGGCGCGTATAATATCCAATCATTATCTACTGGCCAATCGAAAATAGATGTATTGTAATTTATGTTGGTGTCTGGTCCTCTTGTTTCTAAGCCATAAGATTTCATTGGGAAAGTACTTGAAGAAGAACCTCTTCGTTCAATTGCAATTTGACCATAAAATTCATTCGTTGAATCTGTTATATTATTAATTATTCCAGGACCGTTGTATATGATGCCCATGAATCCATCAATTTTTGGCTCATCAGGAATTGTAATTCCATTTGTATTCAAAATAACAATTGGCAAGTTTGAGCTAGACAGTTCAACCGGGGGAACAAACCATGCAGGTGTTGGCCCATAATTGGCTGAATTATCGGATATCCCAAAAGACAAAAAAGCTCTTGAAGTGACATCGGAAGAAGTTGAGGTTTGATTATGAGTTTCTACACAAAGAACATTTGGGCCATTCATAATCGCACTTTGCACTTGTGCCTGAGTATAGACAAATTGGTCTGGATAACCACCAGAATATAAAACTGCTTCGTGAGAAATTGATGCTAACTGATTATAAATTGGCTGTCCAACGCCTGTCATTCCATTACGAGCAATCTCAATACCATTTAAATAGGCAACAAATCCATCATCATAATCCATGTTAAATATTGCCTTGGTAATCAAAGAAAAATCTACGACATTAAATGTGATGCGTTGATAAACTGAGATTGTACCTGCTGGTAAAGGAGTATTATCATCACTATCACCGAAGCCAAAGCCTCCAGGCCCAACATTCCACAAAGAAGCGTCATATGATGTTGAAATCCATGTATTTGGTATCGCTGCCGTTGGAATAGAATAGCTCCAATTACTATTGTCATTCACAACAGTTTCCCAATGGTCAGATTGTGCATTAAGGTTTAACGCAAAAATCATTAATAAAGAAAAAAGAGTGGTTTTTTGTATAATGCAATTCAACATACTAAATGGATTGAGATTCTACAAAAGAAAGCGTTAAATTAAATTAATTTAACCATACTATGAAAAAATAATTAATTTATTTTTCTAGGAATAGATTGATAGCATTTAAAAATTTGGAGTTCATTTCAAAATCATCGTGTCCTTGATTCTTAATCGGATAAAATTCATCCCCTTTTTTTAACAGTTTAGACAATTGCTGCGATGCCTCAAAAGGAATTACTGAATCAATGTCTCCATGAATAATTAAAATTGGACTTTTAACTTTTTGAATGTATTTATATGTCTCAAATTTATACTTCAATAAAAACGTTGGGACAATTTTATACTTTCTAACTGTCATATCAACCAACGAATAATAAGGGGCAATTAAAACCAATTTTTTCGCGTCGTTTGTTGAAGCCAACATTGCCGCAGATGCTGTTCCAACAGAATAACCTATAATTGTGATTGAATCTTCACTATAACTTTTTTTAATCAAGTCATACGTTATTTGAACATCATCGAAAAATTGTTTTTCCTCTTTCATTTCACCTGTACTTTTGCCAAAACTTCTGTAATCAACAGTGAAAAAGTCGTATCCTAAACCAGTGTAAAATTTAGCTGCATTTTCTTGGTCTAATAAATTTCCAGCATTGCCATGTAAAAAGAAAATTAATCCTTTTGGTTTTTCCACCTTGAAAAGCGCACCACTTAAATTTGCACCTTCAACAGGAATGTTTATTAATTCAAATGGAATCGAAAATTCAATTTTTGCATTTCTAGAAATTTTTTCTGGATGGAAAATAAAACTTTCTTGAGCGAAATACATATAACCACAACCAATTGAATAGATAAGCGCGACGAATATAAGTAGACGGGAGATAAATTTTTTCATATGGTTAAGATTCAAGAATAGGAAATGTAAAGATAGAGATTCTTCAATCAATTTGAGGAAAAGCTGATAAGAACATTGTATTTTTATACTCTAAATATTTTAGTGTTGCAAATTCAAAAATTAATATCAAAATCGCCACGACCATTTGTCATTGCAGGTCCATGCAGTGCCGAGACGGAAGAACAAGTATTCGCAATCTCAAAACAAATTGCAGATAATAAGTTGGCAAGTGTTTTACGTGCAGGAATTTGGAAGCCACGCACGCGACCTGATTCATTTGAAGGTGTTGGTGAAGTTGGATTGAAATGGTTAGTTGACGCTGGTAAAGCTGTTGGTTTACCAGTTGCGACAGAAGTAGCAAATAAAGCGCATGTAGAATTGGCATTGAAAGCCGGTGTTGATGTTTTATGGATCGGCGCACGAACAACCGTTAATCCATTTGCTGTTCAAGAAATTGCCGACGCACTAGCAGGAACTCAAATTCCAGTTCTTATAAAAAATCCTGTTAACCCTGATTTGGAATTATGGATTGGTGCATTTGAACGATTAGAAAAGGCAGGATTAAATGATTTGGCAGCGATTCATAGAGGTTTCTCCGTGTATAAACATCCGAAATATAGAAATGTGCCGAATTGGGAGATTCCAATTGCATTAAAAGAAAGAAGACCAGATTTGTCAATTATTTGCGACCCAAGTCATATTACTGGAAATCGGTCTTTGATTGCTGAAGTTTCTCAAAAAGCAATGGATTTGAATTTTGAAGGATTGATGATTGAAACACACAATAATCCTGATAAAGCATGGTCTGACGCAGCGCAGCAAGTAACGGTTGATAAACTGAATCTAATTATTCAAAATTTAGTGCTCCGTACGATTCAAGTGTCAACCGAATTTGCATCTTATTTAATAGAAGTTCGAGAAAAAATTGACATTTTAGATGACAGATTATTTGATTTGTTGACTGCTCGAATGGCACTTAGTGAAGAGGTAGGACAATTCAAACGTGAGAATAACATTATGATTTTACAGCAAGAACATTGGGCTAGAATCATCAATAAACGATTGGATCTCAGTGCTGATTATGATTTGTCAGAAAAATTTGTGCGCCAATTTATGGATGCAATGCACCAAGAATCTATTCGGCATCAAATAAAAGTGATGAACCCGAAATCTGAAAACGATAGTTCAAAATAATGATTCAAGAAATTCACCCAGTAATTCTCAAAGGCGAAATTCTTATTCCACCGTCTAAAAGTGATTCACAGCGTGCAATTTTATGTGCTGGTTTGGCTGATGGAAAATCAATGCTAAAAAATTGTGGGGAGAGTGAAGATGAATTGAACATGCTGAAAACTATTACTGATTTAGGAGCAAAAGTGCAACGGATCGATTCAAATTCAATTGAAATTTGCGGTATCAATAAATTTCCTTTGAGTAAAACAATTCACGTCGGAGAAAGCGGTTTGGGACTGCGTTTACTAACGAGTATTTGTGCAGCACAAGACGGAGAATTTATGCTTGAAGGCAGCGGAACCTTATTGAAAAGACCAATGAACTTTTTTGATGAAACATTCCCAAAATTGTATGTTGATTTTAGTTCGAATAATGGATTCTTGCCTTTTAAAATCAATGGTCCAATGATTGCAACTTCGTTAACTGTTGACGGCTCGCAAAGTTCACAATACATTTCAGGTTTGTTAATGGCTTTTCCTTTTTTAGATGGTAAAACTTCCTTAATAGTAGAAAATCTGAAAAGCATTCCTTATTTGGAAATGACGTTGAAAACAGTGAAAGCATTTGGGATAACAATTGAAAATCAGCATTTTGAAGAGTTTATTATTGCAGGAAATCAACACTATTTACCAGCAGAATACAGTATTGAATCTGATTGGAGTTCTGCAAGTTATTGGATTGTTGCTGCTGCTTTAGGAGCTGATATTTTAATAAAAGGATTATCTATGGCTAGTTTGCAAGCTGACAAAAAAATCCTTGAAGCTTTAGCAAATGCAGATTGTACACTTATCAATTTTGATAATGGATTTAAAGTAGAGGGAGAGAATCGAAAACCGTTTTATTTTGATGCTACTCATTGTCCAGATTTGTTCCCTGCATTAACAACATTAGCAGCATTAACGACAGGGATTTCAAGAATTGAAGGCGTTCACAGACTTTCAAGTAAAGAAAGTGATAGAGGTGAAGTATTGCAACAAGAATTTCAAAAACTGGGAATTAAAATCGAATTTCACGAGGATGAAATGGTGATTTATGGACAATCGTCTATTTCAGGTGGAAGTGTGAAATCGCATCTCGATCACCGCATTGCAATGTGTTTAGGAATAGCTGGAGTATTTGCAAATTCGACAGTAATTATGGAAGATTCAGAAGCAGTGAGTAAAAGTTATCCCAATTTTTGGAATGATTTGAATGATTTGATTTCACCCACAACACTGTAACAAAACTTATCCCAATCGTTATTCCCTCTAAACTCAAAATATGAAAACAGCTACTTTTTTCACCCTGACATTAATTGTCATTTTTTATACAAACGTTGTTCTTTTTGCTCAAAATGATGCTAAGAAAATCGTGAAAAGTTTAAAGCAAGATTTTTCCTTTGTTCCTTCTGGAAATGCATTTGTTGAAGGAAAAGAAGTTTCAGTGCAATCTTTTTATATGCAAAACGGCGAAATCACCAATAGGCAATACTTGGTTTTTTTAAACAGTTTAAAATCTACCGGTCAATTGGAAAAATTTAAGATTGCACAGATTGACACAAATCAGTGGGTGACATCGCTTGGTTCTATGGAAGCATTTAAGCAATATTATCATAGTCATCCAGCTTATTTGGATTATCCAGTTGTAAATGTAAGTCACGCTGGAGCACTTTTGTATTGTGAATGGCTAAATGAAAACATGGGAACTGTTAATGGATTACCAGGAGTTTATAAATTCAGATTACCAGAAAGAGCAGAGTATATTCGGGCAGCACGTGGAGATAATCCAACAGTCAATTATTCTTGGAAAAATAATTTTTTAAGAAATTCTGAAGGTCAGATAATGTGTAATTTCCTTCAATTTGGTTCTGAAAATATTCATAAAAATGAGGAAACAAATAAATTTGAGGTTTTGATTTTAGATATGGATTTGGGAGGAGTGAATGGTTCAGCAGATATTGTCGCACCTTCTGAGTCTTATTGGCCAAATGAATTCGGAATTTACAACCTCAATGGCAATGTTGCAGAAATGATTGTACAAGATGGCATCGCAGTTGGTGGATCATGGCAAAATACGGGTTATGATGTGCGCATTGAATCAAAAAGTACGTATACGAATCCAAATCCAATAACTGGTTTTAGGGTCGTGATGACGTTTATTCCCTCTGAAAAATAATTGTCAATAATTCTCTTTACTAGTTCCCTGATGCTGAGTAGTAGTTGCACTGCTGCGCTTCTGTGATTATTTTTTTTATTGTTTTTTTCTATCTTTAGTTTTTCAGATTTTGTAATCAAAAAATGTTGCAGCAGTGCAACTGCAGCAAAGCGCTGAATCAAAAATAATTGTCAATAATTCTTGATAACTAGTTCAATCGATATTTTCATTTAGTTCTTGATAGCTGTATTTTTGGAGTTCAAACAGAACAAACATGACACTTAAAGAAACGATTGAAGCAGTTGAACAATTTCATACTGCTTTTGGTATAGAAAACAATTACGAGCAAACAACCGCACTTTCAAAATCTGAAATTTTATTGCGTCACAGATTGATGGCAGAGGAAAATGAAGAATATTTGGAAGCAGCAATGAATGGAGATATTGTTGAAGTGGCTGATGCTTTAGGGGATCAATTGTACATACTTTGTGGAACAATTTTAAAGCATGGTTTGCAACATAAAATTGCTGAAGTTTTTCAAGAAATCCAACGTTCCAACATGAGTAAATTAGATGTTGATGGAAATGCAATTTACCGTGAAGATGGGAAAATCATGAAGTCAGAATTGTACTTCCGACCAGATATTAAATCAATTTTGGAGCGTATTTAATGGAGAAATTCAACCTTCGCGTTTACGGTTTATTGATTAATGATTTGGGACAAATTTTGGTTTCCGATGAATTTCGACACAATCATGCTTTTACAAAATTTCCTGGAGGAGGAATGGAATTTGGTGAAGGATTTAAAGAAACCTTGAAACGTGAATTCCAAGAAGAATTAAACATCGATGTGGAAGTTGGTGACTTGTTTTATTTCAATGAGAAATTTCAAGTTTCGGCCTTCAATTCGAAACACCAGCTCATTTCATTTTATTATTTCGTTGATTATACAGACTGGAAAAATATTGAAGTCAATCAACATGAATTACCGTTAAAAATAGAAGGAGAGAAACACCGTTGGATTGATTTGAAAAGTCTTGAAATTGGGGAATTTACATTCCCCATTGACAAAATTGTGGTGGATCAATTGATAAAAACTACTTCTCAATGGGCATCACAAAATACTTCTGATCGAGACTCGCATACTCATTAGGGTAATAAACTTTTAAGACAGAAGTGTAGTAATTGTATGGTTTATGTTGCAACAGTTTTTTAGGCTTTTTATATAAATTTTTATCTTCAAATTCTCCTTTCTCATTTCTTTCGTAAGTAGCCATTAATCCTTTGTCTTTCAAAATTGTTGAATCCCTTAATTCTAAAGGATATTCTGTAGGTGGTAAAAGAATTAACTTTCCTGTATGACTATAATTTATATCATTTCTAAATTTTGGCATAACTATATTTCCAAGATCTTTTTCTAATTGTTTGTTCAAATTTTTAGAAAGAACATTAGATAGCTTTTTAATTGGATTTTCAAACGTTTGAATTGCTCCATCAAACAACATATTTTTTTTATTAAAGTTTTCTTCTCCAGTTAAAATGGTTAATGCGCTTTCTTTCCAATAGGTGGAATCATTATAGGACATTGGCATTTGAGGAACCAAGTCTTCAGAATTGTGCAAACTAAAACTCATTTCTTTTTCAGCATATTTCTTGTTGTATTCATTTGCAAAATTATTATTGCCAATCATTGGATTTGCAAATGAATAAACTTTATACGTGTTCTTTTTTGAAGCTTTTTCTTCAGGTAAATATTCTAAAGAAGCTCTTAAAACTTGCGCAAGTGCTCCACCCTGAGAATGGCCAGTTATTATGAAACTATAAATCCCTTTTTGATTTAAATTTTTCAGTTGAATTAAAACATCTTCTTGAAAATGAGAAAGCGCTAAAATGTAGCCAGCATGAACGGCTCCTTCGGTATCCGTCCCAACTTTATAATAGAATTTGTTATTATCAACTTGAATAACATCTTCGACAGGAATCATTGCTGAATATAAGTTTTCTAACCAACTTGATTTTTTATCAGTCGATCCTCTGAAATTTATAATTCCTACACCATTTTGAATGTAAACTTGAAATTTATTATCCATTCCATAGCTTGGAGAAGTATAAATCTTTTGACATGATTCTGGAATCACAGCACTATCAGTGCCATATAATTCTAGGTATGTGAAAGAATTACACAGTAAAATGAGGTCTTTTGCTTCTTTTGGACTAAAACCTGGCTGAAGTTGAGCTGAAGTATGTGCATAGAGCAATACTGACGAAAAAAGGAGATTGATTTTCATTGGAGAGGTATTTTTGGTTATTTGATATAACTCAAGACCTCTGGAATTTATTGTGCGCGCATTGTATTATTTTTCAAATATAGAACGTTCAACTATTTGAAATTTAAAAATATTCTTAACAAATTATAACTTAACTATTATATAATCAGTTGCTTGAATTTTAGTAAAAAGTGTCTGAAATTCGTTGGCAAATCATTTGGTGAATTCGCTTGTTCACTTCAGTTTGATTTTTCCAGTAAAATTCTAATTCGTTTTCTGTCAATAATCCAAGAATAGAACCAATCAATTGATGTTTAATATTGGGTTGATTTCCAATAAATTTCTTCACCGTTTCTTGAAATTCTGTTCGCGAAGTTTTATTGATAATCAACGGTTTGAATTGTGAATTTGCTTCAAAATACGTCTTCAGAAAACCTTGTTGAAATTTAATTACTGGGCGCAATATGTTATTTTGAAAAGATTCTAACGTTTTAGTTCCTTCCAATGTTAGACCAGGTAATAAAGGTCGAAATTCAGTTAATAATTCTCTTTCCATAAAGCACTTTTAGTATTAACCAATCAATTCAGCTTTTGTTTATTCTGTTTCAATCGAAACGGCATATGGAATAAATTGCTCAATATATTCTTGAACTCTGTAATCCTTCATGGTTGATGAAAACAACATTTGTTGACATTTCGGCAAGCTTTCAACAACCCGTTCAATTTTCATTTTGTGACCATCTTTAAATAAGGTAAGGGCATCATCTAAAATAAACATTTTCAATTGACTCACATTGATTCCATTCTGAATATATAAATCATAAATGCGACGCATCGTGCCAACAATTATTTCTGTACCATCAAAAATGTCATTACGCTGTTGAATTTGATTCCCTTTCTCATTCGCTAAATCAACAGTTAAGTCTAAGTTTCTGCAAATTCTATGAAATTGAGCATGCAATTCTATTGCATTTTGGTCGGTTGAACAAACAACAATAGCTCGTGGTGATCCTTCTCCTGGTTCAGTGATTTTTTGTAAAACAGATAATAAAATTGCTGTTGTTTTGCCGCTTCCTTCCGGCCCTGTTCCTAGAATATTTTTCCCTGCTTTTGCGGCGTCTATTATTTTAACTTGAAATTCATTGATTTCTGAAATGCCTTTATCAGGTAAAATTTCAGCTAGTTCTGCACGTAATTTTGATAAAGCCATTAGTCTAATTTTTTATTTTCTTTATGTCGTGAATGATCACGTTCTGTTTTCTTTTCTAAATTCTTTTTCATTGCCACTTCCAAATCAATTCCTGTTTGGTTGGCTAAACAAATCAATACAAATAAAACGTCCGCCATCTCATCTCCAAGATCTTTCCCTTTATCAGATTCCTTTTCACTTTGTTCTCCATAGCGTCTGGCCATAATCCGCGCAACTTCACCAACTTCCTCCATCAACATAACTGTATTTGTCATCTCATCGAAATAACGAACACCATATTCTTTGATCCATTGATCAACTTTTTCTTGCGCTTCTTTGAATGTCATTTTATTCTAATCTATATTTAAATTAAACCAACATAGTTCACATAGAAATTTAAACTATAAACTATCAGTTCTAAACTCATCACTCAACACTCAT
>JBILYS010000147.1:0-5167 GCA_044377625.1 Crocinitomicaceae bacterium | reverse complement strand
ACATAATTAGCAAAGACGCCAGCTTTTGAATAATTTTTTGATAATTCTTTATCTTCAAAAATCAGCTCGTCTGTTTCAGAATCGTAAAAACTTTTACCTTTAGAATAAACATGTAATTTACCAAGTTCACTATCTGCTTTTTTGAAAGTTGAGAAGAGATTAGCTTTTGAATAAGTAGACACCAATTTTTCTTCTTTAAAGATCACTTCTTGCGTGTTCATGTCAATTAAATCATCTCCATCAGCATAAAAAACAACATCATTTATTACCCCTGTTTCAGGCTTGAATTTTTCAATTTTTCCCTTTTCGTTGGTGTGTTCTATTTGAATTAGTTCCGAAACCTGAAGATTTTTATCAACGGAAATATTTTCTTTCCGGGCATAGTTTCCATAAACCATTAAAGCTGCACAAATGATTCCCATTACTTTTTGTGAATCTGCTCCACCGTGTCCTAATGAAAAGGCAGCAGAAGATAAAAGTTGAAGGCGTTTATACATGTGTGACTCTCGCATTGCTGTTTGTCTTTTGCCATAAAAAACTTGGTAGCCAAGATACGTTAAACCTGTTACGCCCATCATGATAACAACAATCCACATCATTGCTGGTTTTACATCCATGTATTCAACCATGTATTGCATTAAATAGATTACTCCACCAGTTAAAAGGCCGTAACTTACCATTTTCCAAGCAAAATTTCTACTGATAGTAATCAAAGCAAAGATAAAAGCGATTATTCCCCCAATAATTGGAGCAAGAAAGATGAAAGCGATAACTTTAAATATTTCTGCTGTATTTACTACATCAAATCCGGCATGAGCGATAGCGGCGCCTGCGAATCCTCCAATTAAAGTATGTGAAGATGAAGAAGGGATTCCAAACCACCAGGTTAATAGATTCCAAAAAGTTGCGGCTAAAAGTCCAGCTAAAATCACCCAAAGATCAATTGCTCCGTTATCAACAGTTTTTGCAACTGTATTTCCAACGCTCATATCAAACACCCAAAAAGCCATTATATTAAAAGCAGCAGCCCAAAGAACCGCTTGAAAAGGCGTTAAGACTTTTGTTGATACAACTGTAGCAATAGAATTTGCAGCATCGTGAAACCCGTTGACCAAATCAAATAAGAGGGCTATAACGATTACTACGATTAGTAATGTAAACATATAAAAATGTATTAAAAAAGTATATACTGGTTAAGCGTACTTAACAACAATTGATTCAATTACATTTCCCGCATCTTCACATTTATCTGTAACGATTTCCAGAACTTGATAAATTTCTCGTTTCTTGATTAATTCTTTGAAATCAACATTTGAATCGAATAATTTCTCGATGCTTAAATCAAATAAATCATCTGCACTATTTTCTGCACTGTTTATTTTAATCACGCACTCAATAATTTTTTGGGTGTTTTTCAAATTTCTTAATTCAACAACAGCTTGGTTTACTGCCAAAACGGCAATTAAAATAGCGTCTGCTGTTTTTTTCATTCCTGTATCTTCGGTTGGGTCAATTTTATAAACGTTAATTTTTTTAGCTGAAGCGTACATGTAATCTGCGATATCATCCAATGCAGATGCCAAACTGTGAATATCTTCGCGGTCAAAAGGGGTAATAAAGTTTCGGCCTAATTCTAAAAAAATATTGTGTGTGATGTTGTCGTTTAAATGCTCTAACTCTTCCATTTCTTTTACGAGAACGCCACGAACCGAATATTCCGGTTCATTCATCACAGCAACTAACTTTTTTGCTAAGATTTCTAAATTGCCACTTGCTTCTTCGAAAAGAGTGTAAAATACTTTGTCTTTCGGTAAAAAGAATTTTAAGATACCTGGTGTCATAATCGTCTAATTTTTTGGCAAATGTATCTTAATATTTCCTTTCAAATTCAAATGCGTTTGTTTTTTAACGTAAAGTTAACCTTGGTCACAAAATATTCTCATCAAGTGGGGCAAATCAATTGTAAACCAATGAACTATAAAATAGTGTGTTTACCGAATGTTAAGCCAATGTTAATTAAACTCGAGGGCTTTTGAAATTATAAATCATTAAAAAAGAGTGGTTTAATATTTTCAGGTTCTTTTTTAAATGTTAAGATAATGTTATGAAAATTAAGAAAATCTTAAATCAATAAAAAGTGTGTGTTAACTGTATATTAATAAAATACTTTTGGACTCTCAAAATTTAATGTATGAAAAGAAGAATTTCGAAATTATTCGGTTTATCTATGCTAGTATTAAGTTCGCTGCTTACAAGAGCGCAATCTGATACGGTTAAATCAATTGTTAAAAGTGAGGGGACTACTAAATTAAATTGGTATGATAATATTCAGATAAGAGGTTACTTACAAGTAAGATATAACCGCTTATTAGAAACGAATCCTGATTTAAAATGTGAACAATGCGATAAATCTTGGGGAGAAAATGGTGGTTTCTTTATTCGTCGTGCACGTATGATTTTTTCAGGCCAAATATCAAAAAGAGTTTATTTTTATGTGCAGCCAGATTTTGCTTCTTCAGCTGGAACAACAGGTCATATTGTACAACTTAGAGATGCTTATTTTGATTTAGGCTTGGATAAGGATAACCAGTTCAGAATTCGTTTGGGTCAAAGTAAGGTTCCTTATGGTTTTGAAAATATGCAGTCAAGTCAAAATCGATTACCTTTAGATAGAAATGACGCATTAAATAGTGCAGTATCAAATGAACGTGATTTAGGAGCTTTCTTTTATTGGGCGCCGAAGACAACAAGATCATTATATTCTTCTCTTGTGAAAGATGGTCTTAAAGGTTCAGGTGATTATGGTGTATTTGCTTTTGGAGCATATAATGGGCAAACAGCTAATCAAACTGAAAGAAATGACAATTTGCATATAGTAAGTAGACTTAGCTATCCTATTAAAATTAAAAATCAGATAATTGAACCAGGTATTCAGGCTTATAGTGGAAAAGTTGTATTGCTTTCGACTAGTTCTGGCGTTAAGAAAAATGATGATTCTGAATATTTAGATCAAAGAGCAGCCGCTTCATTTATTTTATACCCAAAGCCATTTGGTATTCAAGCTGAATATAATATTGGTAAAGGGCCAGAATATAATAAATATACAGACTCAATTGAGGTGCAAGGATTAAAAGGTGGTTATATTACATTGTCGTATATGTTGAAGTTTGGAAAACAAACATTAATACCTTTTGTTAGAGGACAATATTACGAAGGAGGGAAAAAACATGAATTGGACGCAAGAAGTTATAAAGTTAATGAATATGAAATCGGTTTAGAATGGCAGCCGCACAAAACATTTGAGTTAGTCGTGATGTATACAATTTCACATAGACGATTTGAAGATCATGCAAAGCAGGATAATTTTCAATCAGGAAATTTATTAAGGTTACAAGCCCAAATAAATTTTTAATTGGTTTATTTAGGACTAGTCATATTTTTCAATTTCTTTAAACGGAATTTCTACCTCAATTTCATAGTTTGGATGTTGTTGGTGGAGATAGGCGATAAGATTATTAATTTTGGTATTGTCTGAGCTATCCAAAACCTTGAAGGTTAGCTCTTTAACTAACTTTTTATTGTCATAAGCGAATTCCAATCCAACTAACTCCGCCATTGGCACATTATTATAGGAAACCGTGTTATCATCAATTGTAAAACCTTCAGTACTATATTCTTTTAAAACAGAACAAGAGTTCAAAAAGAATAAGGATAGAAAAAAGAAAATGGATAGCGTTTTCATGTGTACAAATATTAAAGTGAGTTTGAATCTTTTTAAAGGTAAAAATAAATATAAATAATAACAAATATGAAGACCTAAATTATTTCTTAATTATCTTTGCACCAATGATAAACAATCAAGATACAATTTGTGCTTTATCTACTCCTAATGGCGTTGGTGCAATTGCAATTATTAGGGTTTCAGGTGATAAAGCCTTAGAAATTGTCTCAAAGGCTTTTTCTAAAAATCTTTTGGATAAAAACTCCCACACTGCGCATTTTGGCTATTTTAAAAAACCAAATGGAGATTTAGTTGATGAGGTATTAATTACCGTTTTTGCAGATGGGAAAAGTTTCACTGGTGAAGAATCTGCCGAAATTGCGTGTCATGCGTCACCGTATATTCAGCAACAAATTATTCAAACATTGCTTGATGGTGGATGCAGATTAGCCAATCCAGGGGAATATACCATGCGTGCTTTCATGAATGGAAAATTGGATCTTTCGCAAGCAGAGGCAGTGGCGGATTTAATTGCTTCTCAGTCAAAAGGCGCGCACGATATTGCTTTAAAACAATTACGTGGTGGTTTTTCTTCTGAATTAAAGGATTTGCGTGAAAAGTTGATTCATTTCGCTTCACTTGTTGAATTGGAACTGGATTTCGCTGAAGAAGATGTTGAATTTGCAGATCGCAAAGAATTGTTGCAATTGGTTATTGATGTTTTGAATTTTATTAATCGTTTAGCAAAATCCTTTGAATTAGGCAATGCAATTAAAAATGGTGTTCCAGTAGCAATTGTTGGAGCTCCAAATACAGGAAAAAGTACGTTGCTGAATCAATTATTAGGAGAAGAGCGAGCAATTGTGAGTAACATTGCTGGTACTACTCGCGATGTAATAGAGGAGGTATTGAATATTGACGGAATTCAATTTCGTTTAATTGACACTGCTGGAATTCGCGAAGGTGCTGAAGAAATTGAGGCAATGGGAATTGAACGTTCCAAAGAAAAGATTTATCAAGCAAACATCGTGTTGTGTTTGGCGGATGTTTCAAAAGAAAATAGCTTAGAAGAAGTTGTCCTTTGGTCGAAAGAAATTCAAACTACTTATCACGATAAAAAAATCATCATTGTTGCCAATAAAGTAGATGTTTTAGAAAATAAGAGGACATCGAGCGAAGTCGAGATGCCGCTTATTTTCATCAGTGCAAAAGCTGGATTCGGTATCGAAGAGTTGAAACAAAAACTGGTCGAATTGATAACGGGTGATTTCAATATGGCCAATGAAACAATCGTGTCAAACGTTCGACATTTTGATGCATTAAAAAGAACAGCAACATCACTCGAAAAAGCTAAATTTGATTTAGAAAATGATATCACTGCAGATTTTGTAGCAATGGACATTCGGCAAGCGATGTATGATTTAGGAACAATTACTGGAGATATAT
>JBILYS010000146.1:0-5225 GCA_044377625.1 Crocinitomicaceae bacterium | reverse complement strand
TGTTAAAACAACTTCTTTGATGTCCGTTTTTCCAATTTTTTCCGCTTCTTTTAATGTATTGCTAATAGAAGCATTTCTACTTTTTCCTCTAGCCAAAGGAATGGTACAAAACGTACAGAAATAATCACATCCATCTTGAATTTTCAAAAAAGAACGCGTTCTGTCGCCTATTGAAAATGCTGGAATGAAATCTTCTGTTTTCTTAATTGATTCAAATGAAACGATTGTTTCTACTTGTTTTTGATTCAGTTTTTCAATGTGTTCGATGATGTTGAACTTCTCATTTGCACCTAAAACTAAATCTACACCTGGAATTTGACTTATTTCAATTGGTTTTAATTGCGCAAAACAGCCAATTATAGCCACAAAAGCTTCTGGATTTATCTTCAATGCCTTTTTTACTAACTGCTTACATTTTTTGTCTGCATTTTCCGTAACAGAACAGGTGTTTATTACAAAAATATCCGGTGTTTCTTCGAATTCAACTTTTGCATATCCACCATCTTCAAATGACCTTGAAATTGTTGATGTTTCAGAGAAATTTAATTTACAACCGAGTGTATAGAATGCAACTTTTTTGTATTGAATCATAGAGGTGCAAAATTAGAATTATTCAACCACTTGCACAAATCAAACTAAACGATTTTAGCCGAATTCTTTTAAAATTCTCTGAATTGCTTGTTAAATGTAGCTTTTGATTAGTTTTGATAACAATATTTACAGAAATGAAACACACGCATACGTTAGAATACGAATTATTCGACTCTTGGGAAGAGTTGTCAATCAAGGATAAGGAACTCATTACAAAAGCATACTCAATTTGTAAAAAGGCCTATGCGCCATATAGTAAATTCAGTGTTGGAGCAGCCGTTCTTCTTGAAAATGGAGAAGTTGTCTTAGGGAATAATCAGGAAAACATTGCTTATCCTTCAGGTTTATGTGCAGAACGCGTTGCACTTTTTTATACTGGAGCAAATTTTCCAGATATAGCTGTTCAAACGATTTGTATTGTTGCCAATGGAGATTTAATCCCTTTTGATACTATTTTGGCTCCTTGTGGCGGTTGTCGACAAGTGATGTTAGAAACAGAAACCAGACAAAATAAAACGTATCGCGTTATTCTAGTCAGTCAAAATAAAAAAACCATCGTATTTAATTCTGCAAAAGATTTATTACCTTTTGCCTTCGGAACAAACTGAAAAAGCAGATGAAAATTTTTGAAAAGTGGTGGTTTTGGATAGGCTTTAGCTTTCTTTTATATGCAAATACGATCAATCATTCTTATACGATTGATGACATGATTGTTGTGAAATCGAATAAACTAACGCAAGAAGGAATTGGTGGAATTTCCGAAATCTTCAAACACAGTTATTTGTTCGGATACAATGAAAGAGAAGATGAATCGTATCGACCAATAACACTTTCAACTTTTGCAATAGAAAAATCAGTATTCGATTCAAAACCTTCAGCGTCTCACTTTATTCAAGTTTTGCTTTATGCGCTGTGCGTGCTGGTTTTGTTCAAGTTTTTGCGCAATCTTTTTGGTGTAGAAAGAGGAAAATTGGTTATTGCAATCACCTTGTTATTCATGCTTCATCCAATTCATACAGAAGTTGTTGCCAATGTGAAAAGTAGAGATGAATTATTGAGTGCGTTGTTTTTGTTTTCAAGTCTTTATTTCTATTCGAGATGGATTTTAATTCAACAAAAATCGTTGCTTATTGGAGCATTACTTTTGTTTTTCGCAGCGACATTATCGAAAGAAACAGCAGTCTTGGGCGTGTTACTTTTTCCAGCGACGTATTATTACATGAAATCAGCTTCCATACTTGAGGTTGTGAAGAAGAGCTTTTTATTTGCCATTCCTTTTTTGTTGTATTTCGGAATAAGAGCCATGGTTTTAACCGATGTTTTAATCCAAGATCCAATTGATCCAGTTGCCAATTCATTGGCGCTCGCACAAACAAATTCAGAATTGTTTTCAACCAACCTATCAATTTTTGCTAAATACCTGCAATTATCAGTACTTCCAATTCACATGAGTTGGGATTATTCTATTGCAACTTTTCCATTGGTGCCTTTTACAAATGGGCAAAGTTTAATAGGTTTACTCGGACTTTTAGCTCTTATAGGATTGTTTGGCTTTGGATTAATCAAGAGAAAACTGGTTGGTTTTGGAGCGTTAATGTTCATTAGCACTTTTGCGTTAACGTCCAATTTCTTTTTTCTAATCAATTGTAATCTGGGGGAACGCTTTTTATTCATGCCTGTTTTAGGAATCATTATCATGGCAGTTTTAGCAGTAGATGCAATCGTTCCTGATAAAACCAAAGCACTTAAAATTGGATTGTTTGGAATTTTTGTGATGTTTTTTATCGGTCGGACAGTTTCAAGAAGTGCTGATTGGAAAAATAATTTAGCTATTTATGAATCGGGAATAGTTGTTTCTCCGAATAGTATCAAAGCTCATTTTAATTTGGCAACAGAATACTTGGAGCAAGGAAATAAATCTACTTCAGCTGTTGATAAAGAAAGTTGGTTCAAACGATCTATCGCTGAGTTTGTGATTGCCAAAAATATTTATGCGAATTATGTCAATATTTATGAAAACATGGGATTCGTTTATGCTGAATATGGAAAAATTGCGAGCACCAAAGAGAAATCCATTGATTTATATAAAAGGGGATTGTTAGAATTAAATTTCGCCATTGATACATTGAAATTGGACAAACCATCTCTGTTTCAAAACAAATATTTCATTTTGGAACAATTGATAACATTGCAAGATTCTCCGAAAGTAAAAAAGGATTTAATGGTGGACATGGTTCGAACAGTTCGACTTTCAAAGAAGAAATCAGCAGAAGATTATCAGCGACAAATTTATTATTTGAGAATTTTGAAAGAAGATGATCAATTAATAGCTGTTTCAAAAGAATTATTAGCCAACTTTCCTGATAAAAAAGATTATTTATTGGAGTTATCGCAAGAGTTTTTCAATCAACAAAAATTTGATAAAAGCTTGGAGTTAATGACCATTTTTGTGGACCAATTCCCAACCGATTTAAGTGCAAAATCAAACAAAGGAATGTTATTAGAAATTGTAGGAAAGAAAAAAGAAGCATTGAAGATTTATGAGGAAATATTAGCAATAGATCCAAATCAAGCACACACGAGAAATTTACACGACAAGTTATTTCAAACTATTAACTAAAGCTTTTATATTAAGACACTTTATAGAATTTTGTGGATTATTGAATTTTACTATTCTAACATTTAAATCACTTAATTTTATTCTATAAACGAAACCCTGAAAGGGTGACCGAATTTTAGAATTAATTTAGTTTTATCGAGACAAAACCCTGAAAGGGTGATATTTTAATCAGATAACCAGTCGAACAAATATTTCTCGTTGTATTCAATATTAAATTTCTTAAGAAATTCGATATATTCATCTTTAAATGTCTTTTTTGAATGATGCTCCTCTTGATTTGCAATGTATTGATAAACATTTTCTATTTGCGATTGTGAATATGAAAAAACGCCATACCCTTCCTGCCACGCAAATTTTCCTTTCACCCATTTATTCCCATTGATGAAATTGCTAGAATTGTTTTTAATATCACGAACGAGATCAGATATATTCATTGCTGGTTTTAAACCTACAAAAATGTGAATATGATCGGACACTCCATTTACAATTTTTGATTTTTCCCTTTTATAATTCCAGCGATATACTTAAAGACTTCGTCGCGCCAAGGCTTTTGTAATAAATTTTGTCTCCCTTTAACAGCGAATACATACTGAATATAAATTTGTGAATACGTGCCGGCCATAAATCATGTCACCCTTTCAGGGTTTTTATTAAATCATTCATTTTATAATCTATAAGCATATCATCCCTTCAGGATTCTATGATACAGTAACATGAATTAAGATAGTTATTTTTTTTCTATTATTGGCACTACTTCATAAAGAGCCTAAATAAATTCAACTAAATAATGCCGAGCGACTTTTTGTTGGTAAATTTTAATTTACTTTACAAAATAGCGTATCGGTATTAAAACAATCTTTATGAAAATCTTAAGTTCACTTTTTATCATTCTCCTCCTTGGTTCTTGTGGCAATACAAAACCAGTAATACAAGAAACCAAAATTGAATCGGAGACAAACTCAGATGCAATTGTACACGGTGAAGCAAAAATTCAAAGTATTTCAACACTTAAAACAGATACGGCCCTTTTGATTATAACGTATGATTTTTATGAAAACGAACATCATTCACTTTTGCCTTTTCAAGATTCAATAAATTATAGAATAGTTGATTTTGTGCGTTCAAATACGGAGTTTGAAATTGATTATGATCCGAATAAAAAATTAAGCACCTATTTTTTCTTAAAACAATTAACGTATTTTGATTCTTTAAGTCGCTTAGAATCGGATATGTTAGAAGAAGGACAATTGTGGGAATTGGAATCAACAATTGATATCATAGAATTTGAAAAATTCGTTGAACTTGATTTGTCAAGTTGGAGCTTTACAGGTGGAGCTCATGGAAATGGCTATACCAGTTATTCGTTGATTGACAGAACCAACGGAAAGGAATTGACTTTGTCTGATTTCATAAACGACATTCCAACCTTCACTGAATTGGCTGAAAAATACTTTAGAGCGCAAAATGAAATTGGAGAAGATGTCAATTTAACGGATGCGGGTTTTTGGTTTACGGATGGAAAATTTAGTTGTAATGAGAATTTTTATTTTGCTGATGGTAACATGAATTTTTTGTACAATAATTATGAAATTGCACCTTATTCTGCTGGGAGTATTTCAATTAGTATTCCAATAAAAGAAGTAAAACCCTTTTTAAAAATCCAACCATAGTAAAATTATATGTGGATTTGTAGGTGTTTTCAAACATCTATGATTAGAATTTTCTATATTTGTCTTTCGAATTTTAATTGGTAAAAACATGGCGGTAAAAACTGCAAGCAAACCATCAAAAACAACTAAAAAATCAGCAGTTGCTGGTAAAACAAAGTTTTCTAAAGAAACGTATATCAAGTGGTATAAAGACATGTTACTCATTCGTAAATTCGAAGAAAAAACAGGTCAATTATATATTCAACAAAATTTTGGAGGTTTTTGCCATCTTTATATTGGTCAAGAAGCGATTGTTGCTGGTACCGCAAGTGCTTGTCGTCCAGGTGATAAACACATGACTGCAT
>JBILYS010000317.1:0-3046 GCA_044377625.1 Crocinitomicaceae bacterium | reverse complement strand
TATCAAAAAATGCTAAGTGTTGAATTAAACAGTCCTTCAGCTAAAAGAGAATTATATGGCAGTTTGTCTTGGATTGCTTATCCAATGTTGCAATCAGGTCAAACACTTAATTCTACTGATGTTACTATTAAATTAAGAATTAATAAGGAGTATAAAAACTTTGTTGGTTCTGGTGAAAATGGTGGTAAGCCAATGTACTCTTGGTCAATGGATGATATTTCAACGCTTGAAGCTAGTCAAGATGAAAGAGTGGATGCTCTTAAATTGATTAATGTTGTGCCAAATCCTTATTATGCTTTTTCTGAATATGAAAGAACACGATTAGACACGAGAGTTAAAATCACGAATTTGCCACAAATTTGTACTGTTAGAATTTATACCGTAAATGGTAAGTTAGTTCGAACATTCAAGAAAGATAGTGAAGTAACTTCAATTGATTGGGATCTAAATAACAGTAAAGCAATTCCAGTCGCTGGTGGTGTATATTTGATCCATGTTGAGGTTCCTGACGTTGGTGAAGTCATATTGAAGTTCTTTGGAGGAATGAGACAAGTTGACACGCAAGGTATTTAATTGACTTTTAATATTTTTGAAATGAAAAATAGTATGATATCTATAAAAAGTGTTCTTTTCGTTGGAGCGACATTATTCAGTATGACATCGTTCGCTGGTAATGAAGATCGAGTTGGTTCTGCTGGAGCGACGCAATTATTGGTAAATCCTTGGGCACGCAGTGCGGCTTTAGGAGACGCTGGAGTTGCTTCTTCAAATGGTTTAGAAGCTACCTTTCTAAACATTGCTGGACTAGCTACTCTGGATAAAACTCAGATAAAATTCAATTATAGCAATTGGATGGGCAATGCAGGAATTTCTTTTAATTCTGCTGGAATTGCTCAAAGAGTTTCTGAATCTGATGTGATTGCAGTTAGCATTCAATCAATGAATTTTGGTGATATTCCAATTACAACAGTTGCAAATCCAGAAGGAAATATTGGTTTCTTTTCTCCAAGAGCGACGATTTTCAATATTGGTTATGCTAGATCATTTTCAGCTTCTATTTCTGGAGGTATAAATTTTAAAATTATTTCTGAAAATATTTCGAACTTGAAAGCTTCAGGAATGGCAATTGATGCTGGAATTAGATATGTTACTGGTGAACGTGATCAAATTAAATTCGGAATCGCATTGAAAAATGTTGGTCCTACAATGAGATACAAAGGAGATGGTTTAACCCAACAAGTGAGTTACAATTCAACTAGTATCATCGCATCATTGGATGAGAGATCTGCAACTTTTGAAATGCCTTCTTTGCTGTCAATTGGTGGTTCTTATGATTTTATTATTAATGAAAATAATAAGTTGAACTTAGCAGCAACATTTACGGCTAATTCTTTTTCAAGAGATCAATATCGTTTAGGTCTTGATTATGCAATGACTGGTGAAAAGGTAGCATTCAATTTGAGAGCTGGATATGTTTACGAAAAGTTTCTATTCTCTGCAGAAAATAGATCGAATGCTTTAGTAGGTCCAACAGCTGGTTTTTCTGTTGACGCGTTAGTTGGAGAAAACAAAAGCGCATTAGGAATTGAATACGGTGTAAGATTTGCTGGAATATTTGGTGTTATTCATACAATTGGTGCAACTATCAGTTTGAAGTAAACCTAAATTTTTATATATTTGTTATTCAAGAGAGTCCTTTGGGGCTCTCTTGTTTTTGTTTAGTATAAAAGGATTAAATCATTAAGAATGTCACAAATAAGTTATTATACAGCGGAAGGATTAAAAAAATTGAAAGACGAATTGCATGAAATGAAAACGGTGCAACGACCTTCTATTTCTAATCAAATTGCAGAAGCCCGCGATAAAGGCGATTTATCAGAGAATGCTGAATATGATGCTGCAAAAGAAGCTCAAGGTCTGTTAGAAATGAAAATTGCTAAGTTAGACTCGATTGTAGCTTATGCTCGTGTAATTGATAATACCAATATCGACAATTCGAAAGTATTTATCCTTTCGAAAGTGAAAATTAAGAATGTAGCGAACGGAATGGAAATGGAATATATGCTTGTTGCTGAAAATGAAGCAAGCTTAAAAGACAAGAAAATTTCTATTGACTCTCCAATTGGTAAAGGCCTATTGGGTAAAAAACAAGGCGAAATTGCCGAAGTTCAAACTCCGAATGGAATTATTCAATTCGAAATTGTTGACATATCTCGATAATGAGCTCGATATTTACTAAAATAGTTCTTGGTGAAATACCTTGTTACAAAGTGGCTGAAAATGATAAGTTTTTAGCTTTTTTGGATATTACACCAATTAAAAAAGGACATGTTTTGGTAATTCCAAAGAAGGAAGTAGATTATATTTTTGATCTTGAAGATGAATTACTTTCTGAAATGATTGTGTTTGCTAAAACTGTCGCAATCAAAATGAAAAAAATCCTTCCATGTAAAAAAGTTGGAGTAACAGTTATCGGTTTGGAAGTTCCACATGCCCACATTCACTTAGTACCAATGAATGTTTTGAATGATATGAATTTTGCAAATCCCAAAATGGTTTTTGAAAAGTTGGAATTTGAAGAATTAGCCAATCAGTTATTTAATGCATAGCGATGTTTTGGTTTAATTATTGTCAATTGATTGCAATTAATAGTAATACTTAAGTGAAATCACAGTTACAATATAAATTTTTAAGTCTTGTTTTCTTCATTCTAGTAGGAGGAAAAGTTTTGGCTGTTGAACCACCTTTAAATATTCTTTTTATTGGCAATAGCTTCACGCACATGAACAGCATGCCTAAAATGTTTGATCGAATTGCAACGTCCAACAAGCAAAAAGTTCATGTTGAAATGAGTGCAAAAAGCAATCATACATTCAAAATGCATTGCGAACGCCCTGAAATGTTTGATAAAATCAAATCTCGAAAATGGGATTACGTGATTATCCAAGGTTTTAGTAGAGAGTTAATTGATGATTACAACTACATTGATACAGCTTGTATGCCTTATTTTAACGAGATTGTCGATTCAATTTATTTAAGTAATCCC
>JBILYS010000010.1:0-14845 GCA_044377625.1 Crocinitomicaceae bacterium | reverse complement strand
CCCTTCTAAGAAAGCATAACGTTGATAACCATAAACACCTTTAAATGTTAATCCTTTTTTCGGGCGAACAATTAATCTTACACCATCTAATTGACTATCATACCCTAAGCCCATATTTTCATAAGCGCGCAAGGAAAGTCCAGCGCCGAACTGCTCATAAATAGAACCTAATGTTACATCAATAAAATCATTTGCATAACCGATATAACGCATTCCAATTCCCGTTCCATCAAATGTAGACGGATAACCTTGAATTCTTGGAAGATACGATTCCATCCGCATTCCAGCTTTGAAATTTCCTTGGGTATAAAAAACATTCATGTAGGAATTCAACAACCCTTTTGAAGCTGGTTGAGTTGCACCAATTATGGTATCGGTATTTAAATACTGAAAGGTACTTTCAATATTACCTGTAAAATTTCCTGTATTAACTTGTGAAAATCCTGAAAAGGCACTTGTTAAAGTAAGGGTGAAGAAAAGTAGTTTTTTCATTTAATTAGGGTTCTGCTTACTCGTTTTTAATTATTCTTTAACGGTTTTTTTACTAATTTTTTTAATCTCTTCATAAAGCAAATCTTCGTCATGGTCAGCATAATTGTTGTGTGAATAAACAATTTTACCATCAGTATCAACTAAAAATGTATGAGGAACATTGTTCACGCCCATCGCTCTTTTGAAATCGCCATTTGGATCCATTAATACTAAATATTCCCATCCTTTACCATCAACGTAAACGGCAACTGAATTCATTGTTTTAGTGTCGTCTATAGAAACAGCTACCAAGTTAACACCTGTTTCTTCTTGCCAATCCGTGTATAATTCATGAATTGTGTTCAATTCTCTTTTACAAGGTGAGCACCATGTCGCCCAAAAACTAATTACTACTGGTCCATCAAATCCAAGTTCAGCAGTATTCACTGATTTTCCATCCATCGTTTTCAATTGCACTGAAGGCAATTCTTTCAAATTAGATTCATGAGATTCAGTCGTTTCCTGCGAGAATACGTTACAAACAAGGGTTAATCCAATAACAAGCAAAGCAATCTTTTTCATTTTCATAAATTTTAATATTTTTTGGCAATTGCATTTTCAAAAACCTTGCCGAACTCAAAGATACATCATTTCGTTATTTAAGAAATCAAAGATGCATGTTTATTCTTGAAATCCTATTTTTGTGAATTTATCGGAACTCAAATTCAAAACTTTATAAAAAAGCAGCTTTTATAACAACTCTTTCATTTATTAACCCAATGTTTTTAAGCAGTTTAAAACGCATTAAGGCTAAGTATTCAATACTGGAATGTTTTTTGTAAATCTCTTCAAGACAAAGAATTATTCGTATTTTCAAGTAGTCAATTCACTTTTGAAAATAGGATTTCAAGAAACATGCTTATTTAAGTTGTTTTTTGTACGATTATTCTTATATATTTGTAAGTATTAACAAGAGTTATATGAAAAAAAATCTACTTTCTCTCATTGCGTTTGCCACTTTAACACTTTCAAGTGCGATTGCTCAAGATGGAATCGAAATACGATTAGATGGTGTTGGTGCTGATATTTCTGGCGGAGTTCATTCGATTAACTTATATGCAGCTTCCCCTGATTTAGTTGGCGGTGTTTACGAAGTACATTTTGATGTTACGAATACTACTGGTTCTGATCAACAATGGAAAATAACACGCAAAAAAATGAGTGTTCCTGCAACTTGGGTTGATCAAGTATGTTGGCCACCACAATGTTATCCAACAAGTGGAGATGTATACATGACGCCAAATACTGTTGGGAATCCTGCGCCTATTATTGTAAATGGAACTTCAACAACAACGAATGCTGCTTTGGCTGAATTAAAACCAAGAATTACTCCAGATCCAGCAGTGGCAACTTCAGCTTTGTATAGATACTATATCACAAGTGTTGCGGGTGTTTATTTAGACTCTATTGATGTAAGTATTAATTATGTTTTAGCAGTTACTCCATTAAAGCAAACTACATCTTTAACGATAAGTCCAAATCCAGCAGATGATAATGTTAAAATTGCATTAGAAGGAATTGAAAATTCTTCTGTTAAGATTGTTGATGTATTAGGAAATGTTGTTTACAACGAATCAATCAACAACGGTACAAAAAATATCGATGTTTCAAATTTCAAAAATGGAGTTTACTTTGTTTTGGTTGAAGCACCAGGCATTAAATCCTTTAATAGAAAATTAATTATTAGACATTAATCTTCTCTATTTCATTTTTAAAAGATCGTTTTCGGACGGTCTTTTTTTATGCCTACTATTTCCATCTTTTCTTATCTTTGATCCTATATAAGGACTAACTTCTTTGCTATTATTGAAATCAATTGTAATCATATATTTATTATTCGCTTGTGTTTCAAATGCGCTTTCTCAGCAAAATTCGCTCTTAATTCAGTCTTATTTTAAAGATCGACTATTTGACAATTCTAAGTCAACGTCGTATCAAGGATCTTCGTTTTTGCCAGCGTTTGAAAGTGAATACGCTTTAAATTTTATGAATAGAGATTCAAGTATTCAGTATTATGAAGCATTAGAAGTTCTATATAAAAAACATTTATTTGAAGTAAAAGGAAACAATTATTACCTAACAATTTCTCCTATTGTTGATTTTTCAATTGGCAAAGATCGCAAAGACACAACTAACCGACGTTTATTTCAAAATACGAGGGGTGTTTTTATTGAAGGTGATTTATTTAAGAATTTCTCTTTCACCACGGCGATTTATGAAAATCAAAGTCGATTGACGCATTACGAATCAAATTATTATTCCTCAGTAGGCGAATTGTACCCAAACCAATCAACAGGGATTTATACTACTCAAAATGCAGTTATCCCGGGAAGTGGCCGCACCAAACCATTTAAAGCTGATGGTTTCGATTATGGTTATGCCGTTGGGAATATTGTGTACAAACCTCATCGTTCAATTTTGCTAACTGCTGGAAACACGAGTCAATTCATTGGTGAGGGTTATCGCTCACTTTTTTTATCTGACAATGGTGTTTCATCTCCGTTTTTAAGAGGCATTTTTCAACTTTCTAAGAAATGGCAATTCAACTACTTCCGAATGCGGTTGATCAACTTGATGCGCAGACCTGTGAGTTCATCCGTTGAATCTTACTATGAAACGAAAGGATTTTCAGCCAATTATTTGACATATCAACCGACAAAAAAAATATCAATCAGCCTATTTGAAGGAATAATTTGGTCGAAAGGAGATTCCATTGTTTCAAAATCAGTCAATCCGTTATTTTATAATCCTGTTCCTTTTGTTGCTGAATTTGCATTAGCCGAAAAAGAAATCAATTCCGTTTTGGGATTGAATTTATCTTATTCACCTTTTCTATCACATAGATTATATGGTCAGTTTGCCATTGGGAATTTAAATACCGATCAAATAGCATTTCAGCTTGGATACAGAGGATACAACTATTTTGGGTTAAAGAATTTCATGCTTCAATTGGAATACAACAATGTTTCGAAAGACATGTATTCTTCAAATAACCCAAGATTAAATTACAGCCATTACAATTTGCCTTTAGGACCAGTTAAAGGCAATGATTTTCAAGAGGTAATATTTAGATCTAATTATGAAATCAAACGCGTTTATCTTGATGTGAAAAGTATACTATATCTGCTGAAAGATTACGCTCCATTGGATTTGTTACCAGTTAATAAAAACCTTACCCAACAATCAGGATCGATCTTTTTACAGCAAATCGAACTGGGTTATCGCTTTAATAAAAAAATGAATTGGAATATATATGGAAGTTGGCAATTTCGCTCAGAAAATCTTTCGAAAACTCAACTTACCAATCAGTTTTCAATTGGTTTAAGAACGGGGATTAATAATCACTACAACGATTTTTGATGGGTAAATTGACCTGCATATTTTTATTTATTCAATTGGCTGTTTATGGTCAAGGTGGCGTTGGTGCGCTTTATGAAGAAATGCCCAATGATTCCGTTTTACCGTTAAGTAAAGAAATACACACTTCTTTAAAGCCAGAAATAAGAATTAATAATCCAACAATTGGTTTGATTCCGTTAAAATCAAAATCCTCTCCTTTTTGTTTCATTACACCTGTATCTGATTTAAATTATCGCTATACAAGTCAATCTCACTATAGATTAGGTGCAGGAATTAGTATTGAAAGTATTTCCAATAAAAAATTCTATTATCGAGCCAATATAATCGGTGGAACTGGAATGGGTGATTCTTCCTTTTCTTCTCGTGGTTATTTTATGAAAGGGACTTCTTCCAACTATTCCTACCTTGATGCACGCGGACGCATTTCTTACACGCCAAATTCTATATTCAATTTCCAAATAGGCTTAGATCACAATTTTATTGGGGAAGGAAACCGCTCCTTATTTTTAAGTGATTATGGCACTCCCTCCCCTTTTGGATTAATTCGCACTAAATTTTGGAGAATTGAATATTCCATCATGTATCAGTTTTTTAGAGAAAAAATTAATTCAAATTGGCAAGCAAAAAACGGAGCCACTCACCATATCAGTTTCAACGCTACAAAATGGTTGAATTTTGGAGTATTTGAATCAGTCATCTTTCAACCAAAAGACACAATGCTGAATCGTGGATATGATGTTGAATATTTGAACCCCGTAATCTTTTATCGTCCCCAAGAATATGCTTTGGGCTCGTCAGACAATGTTTTGATTGGCGCAAGTTTTTCTGCTAAATACAAAAGTCATGTGCTTTATGGACAACTTATTTTAGATGAATTTTCATTAACAGAAATCAAGAAAAAATCTGGTTGGTGGGCAAATAAATACGGTGGACAAATCGGGGTAAAAGGCAGATTTAACTTGGGAAAGACAGCTAGTTTTTACCGCATCGAATATAATTCAGTAAGACCATATACCTATTCACATATTGGTTCAGGGCAAAATTATGGAAATCAAGGAATGACATTGGCGCATCCGTATGGATCAAATTTCATGGAACTTTTGGGAGAATTTAAAATTCAAAAAGGAAAATGGGCTTTAAAATCATTTTTCAGTTATTTCCTTCAAGGATTAGATAAAGATGGCTTCAGTTATGGAGGGAATGTCTATCAACCTTATAACTACAGACCTTACGAATACGGTCATTACATTGGTCAAGGGAAAGGAAATAACGGATTTAGGGCAATTTTAACTTTATCCTATCAAGTAATGAAGTATGGTAATCTTCAAGCCTTCTTTGAAAACCAATACCGCTATGACAGTGCTTTTAATAAATCGAGTTACATTCCGATGATTGGTTTGCGCAGTCAGTTGTGGAATGATTATCGGAATTATTAAAAAAGGCGATTAACTTAAAAGTCAACCGCCTATATCTAACTGCACATCGTATTGTTTGGTTAGATTGTTAAAGTCCTATAATGTGGCGTAATTCCACTTCGGTGACACTCCTTTTTTTCCCTTCTTGATTGAGATAGGTTCTGTTCACCAAGCGACCATGAATGGCAACTTTTTTACCTTTTTCCGCATATTCTTCTACAAATTGGGCCATGTTTCCCCAGGCAAAAATGCGGTGCCATTCTGTATCTGATTTCATTTTTCCGTTATTCGCTCGAAAGGTTTTGTCTGTTGCCAAGCTGAAACGAGCAACTTTGCTGCCGTTGTCAAACTTTGTGATTTCTGTTTGAGATCCGATGTTTCCAATGAGTGTTATGTGATTTCGTATTGCTGTCATGATTTGTTGATTTGAAGGATTTGGATTTATAAAATAATTAAGTCATTTACTTCTACTTCCGAGATGCATTTTCGTGTGCCGTTGTCTTTATAAAAGCGAGTAACGAGTTTTCCTTCAACGGCTAAGTCCATTCCAACGATTCCCAATTCTTCCATTACTTGGACCCATCGTCCCCAAGCAGTAAGGCGGTGCCAATTACTTCTTGTTTTTGTTTTGCCAGTTTCGTCTAAATACATTTCTTTTGTAGACATAGTAAACTGTGCTATTTTTCTACCATTTGCCAATTCAACGACTTTCGGGATTGAACTTACTTTTCCTATTAAATTTACGTGATTCATGTTTGAGGTTTTAAAAGGAGCCGATTTCTCGACTCCGAGTTGGTGAATTAAAAATTATTTTACTGCTGGTTCGCTTTTCGGATTCAAGACTAAAAACTCCGTCGCTTCAATGATTGTTGCATAGCGTTTTTCGCCTGTTTTCGTTTCATACGATTGATGAATAAGCTTCCCCTCCAGGATTACTTCTTGCCCTTTATTGAGCGCTTTTTTAGCTCGTTCAGCTATTTTACCCCAAGCATTTATGGTATGCCATTGGGTGTTGTCATGCCATTGACCCTCTTTGTCTTTGTAACTTTCATTGGTTGCCATTGTGAAGCGTGCCAACGTTTTACCTGTTTCGAAAGTTGTTACTTCCGGTTGTGCCCCAAGGCGGCCAATCAAACTCACTTTGTTTCTTAATGTGTTCATGTTGTAATTTTTAAAAGTTTGAAAAAATTGATTTGTAACCCTATCAGAAGTCATTTTCTGTATTCGACACTGCAAAATTGCGGCACTATCAAAAGCACATTCGGTTATTTGTCGTTTTCTTTCGATTGTCTTTCGTTTTTAAACGGTTGATATCGTTTAGAATGTTTATTTTGTTGGTTTTAATAAGAATACTTAAATTCAATTAATTTTTCAGTTTCTTCAAAAGAATTTCAACTATTCACGAATCAATTAATTATATTTGGGTTAAACCATTAAACATTAATTAAGATGACCCGTTCATTTATCCTTTTTTTCACTATTTCTTTTTTGTGTTCATTTTCTGTACTTTCTCAATCCGAAGTTCAAATAATTAATTATGAAGCAGGAGATGTATATGAGGGACAAATCGAGAATGGTCTGCCAAATGGCACTGGAAAAATGACTTGGATAAGTGGATCTAGTTATATTGGAAGTTGGCGAAACAATTTTCAAAATGGCAAAGGCATAATGATTTGGGAAACCGGTGACGTATATGATGGCGATTGGGTAATGGGCGTTCAAAATGGTGTTGGTAAAATGACCTGGAAAAGTGGTGATTATTATGAAGGTAAGTTCAAAGATGGTTTACTTGAAGGCAAAGGAACAATGTGGTTTGAAAACGGAATTGTTCAAAAAGGGAAATGGAAAGCAAATCAATTTGTTGTAAAATAATATTAAAATAATCATTTGTATCATGGGTTTATTAGACACTCCAAATCATTCATACAATGATTTTTATGACATCGCACGGTTTCGTTTGGCGTGGCGAATAAACATTTTTCTAACCTTTGCCTTATTCGCAACATCCATTTTTTACTTTTTTCACAATACAACAACAGCAATTCAATACTTTTCAGGATTTATAATTGCCCTAACAGGTGTAATATATTTAATCGTTACCAAGAAATTTAAATTAGTCTCTTTTTTCATGGTGATTTGTACGCTTGTCCTGGTTGTTTCTTCACTCTATTTTGTCACCAACATTCCTCACTTTGTAGAACCACTTTGGTTAATTATCATTGCGATATTTTCCTATTTTAATCTTGGCAAACAAGCTGGGCATCTTGTTCTTGCCCTTGTAGCGTTAGCCATCTCCATTTATTTTTATTTTTTTCTGAATGATAATGAAACATTAAAAAATCCTCTTTCTTATTATGATTTGATTGGTACAATAACGGAACTCTGCCTTTGTCTATTTATTATTGGGTACTTCCTTTTTAACTTTATTGAAACTACAGCGGATGCAGAACAAAAATTTCGAGAAGCCAATGATGCATTAAACGAACAAAATAAGATGATCAAACTTCAACATGAAGAGAAGACCGTTTTATTGCAAGAAATTCACCATCGTGTTAAAAATAATTTACAAGTAATAACGAGTTTACTCCGTTTACAATCAGCCGAAATTGAGTCGAGCGAAACCAAAACTCACTTTTCAGATGCCATTAATCGAATCATGACAATGTCCTTGATTCATCAAAAAATGTATCAAACTAAAAATCTTTCTCAATTAGACGTTTCCGATTATTTTAAAACCTTAATAAATGATCTAATTATTTCTTCTTCAGTGAAAATTCCAA
Organism: Crocinitomicaceae bacterium; assembly: GCA_044377625.1. Taxonomy (GTDB): domain Bacteria; phylum Bacteroidota; class Bacteroidia; order Flavobacteriales_D; family Crocinitomicaceae; genus M0103. The sequence continues at coordinate 6,759 of JBILYS010000010.1, read as the reverse complement.
TTGAAATTTCGGTCCATTCACATTTAGAAAAAGTTGGGTCTAAAACAATAGTACCATTAGCTTTGTTGATTGCTGAACTAGTGTCAAACTCGCTCAAACATGCTTTTGAAGATAGAGGGAAAATTATTGTTAATTTGAGTGAAGAAAAAAATAATACGTTCGAATTGATGTACAAAGACAATGGCGTTTGGAAAGAAAAAGATACTTTTAACTCCTTTGGATTACAATTGATTGAAACACTCATTGAACAACTAGAAGGGTCTAAATTATTAACAACGGAAAACGGTACAGAATATCTTATTTCTTTGAGTAATTTAGATGTTTAATTCATAAAATAAACTCCCAATCAACAACAATGTTTACAGGTATTATAGAACAATTAGGTGTGGTGAAGCACATCAAAAAGGAGAAAGAAAATATTGAGTTTACAATCGGTGCTTTGTTTGTTTCTGAGTTAAAAATTGATCAAAGTATTGCTCATAATGGCTGCTGTTTGACCGTTGTTTCAATAAATGACAACGAATATACGGTGACAGCAATTAAAGAAACTTTAGAGAAAACGAACTTGGGTACATGGAAAGTTGGAACAAAAGTAAACCTTGAGCGCTGTATGATCATGAATGGCAGATTGGACGGTCATATTGTGCAAGGCCATGTTGATACCAAAGCAGAATGCATTCAAATTGAAGATCAACAAGGAAGTTGGAAATATACATTTAACTACGTTGGGGGAAATGTTACCGTTGAAAAAGGATCGATTACCGTTAACGGAACAAGTTTAACCGTTGTGGATTCTAAAGACAATCAATTCTCTGTTTGTATCATCCCATACACATATGACCACACCAATTTTCATCAACTAGAAATTGGCGATACGGTAAATTTAGAATTTGATATTATTGGTAAATATGTTGAGAAGTTGATGGGAAGGTAAAAACTGTTTTGAATTTACTTCCATTTTTTCACAATACGCTTTTTTACTGTATTTCTAAAGCGCTTAATAACTGAATCTCTGTTTGAGATATTTCCACATTTTATGACATCGCTCCCAACAAATTTTCCATTTCTATAAAAAAGGAATTCAAAACTAACAGAAGTCACTTCATCTCTATATAGTGGGAATAAATTTCCAGCATTCAAGGCAGTTGCAATATCATCATTTCGTTCTGAAATTCTGTATTTTTTATCATACCCACGAATTGAAATTAAAACATACGTATCAACTCCTTTGGCTGCAACCTTCTGTTGAATTGAATCAGCGGCTAATATTGTAGCATCACTTCCAAGTTTCATGATGTTTAAAGATGGGATGGCTTTAATCCCTGCATCAGTTAATAACTCAGTTAAATTAACTTCTAAAGCATAACGATCTTCTTCCTTATCCATTTGACCAATTACCAATGCATTTGTCAAATGAAGGTTCTTTGTTTGTCCAAAACCAAAAGTTGAAACAAAAAGTAATAGAATCAGCGCGTATTTTTTCATTGTATAAAGTTAAAAAATTTCTTTGGCTATCGCCTTAACCATTGTTGAGTTCGACATAGTGTAATAATGAATACATGGAACACCTGCCTCCTTCAATTCTTTCGATTGTTGAATTCCCCATTCAATACCTAATTTCTCAACCTGTTTGTTGTCTTTGCATTTCAACAATTCTGAAGAAAGTGCTTCTGGATAATCAATTTTAAAGAATTTCGGTAAGAAGGTAATATGTTCTAACGTTTTAATTGGTTTCAATCCAGGGATTATAGGAACATCTATTCCAATTTCTCGGCAAGCTTTTACAAAAGAAAAATACTTCTCATTATCAAAAAACATTTGAGTAACGATGTATTCCGCTCCAGCATCTACTTTTGCTTTTAAAAACTGTAAATCTGTCGTTAAATTCATTGCTTCGAAATGCTTTTCAGGATAACCAGCTGTACCAATACAAAAATCTGTTGGTTCAAGTTGTACGTCATCCATCATATAATTTCCTTTATTGATTTCAACAACTTGTTCTATCAATTCAACCGCAAAACGATGACCGTCTTTGTGTGGCTTAAAGGTTGATTCTGTCTTAATAGAATCCCCTCTCAATGCTAAAACATTATCAATTCCTAAAAATTGCAAATCAATTAAGGCATTTTCTGTTTCTTCTTTACTAAAACCACCACAAATCAAATGAGGCACTGCATCAACTTGGTATTTATTCATAATTGCAGCACAAATCCCAACCGTTCCAGGACGTTTTCTAATGGCGATTTTTTCTAAAAGCCCATTTTCACGTTCCTTGTAAATAAATTCTTCTCTGTGATAGGTTACATTTACAAAACGAGGCTTAAATTCCATCAAAGGATCAATTCCATCATAAATTGATTGAATACTTTTACCTTTCAAAGGAGGTAATATTTCGAAAGAAAATAAGGTGTCTTTTGCTGCTTTAAGGTGTTCTGTAACTTTCATTGTATCAATTATTGAGGTGCAAAGATACCTTAGAATTAGGAATTAAGAATTAAGAATTGTTAATTAATTCATTTGAGACATATAATATGTTGCTATCTCCAAATCCATTTTATTCGTAATTTTTATGTTTTCGATATTCCCGTCAATTAAATGAATTGAATAACCTGCTTCTTCAACAAGGCCCGCATCGTCTGTAATTCCAGCATGGAAAGGAATAGCATATGCTTTTTCCAAAACACTTTTTTTGAAACATTGCGGCGTTTGAACAATGCAATATTCCATTCTGTTCACAGCTCTTGACGTATCATCAAAAACTTGTCGCAAAGATTCATTAATTGGAACAACAGGAATTACTTGTCCTAGTTTTTCAACTTCCCTCAAACACAACGAGATAGTTTCAATACTTACGAGAGGTCGCACTCCATCATGGACAGCAATAAAATCACCCGTACAAATTTTCAACGCATTTTTGATTGAATGGTATCTTTCTGAGCCCCCATCACTCATAACATGGGGAATTGTACACTGATGTTTTTGTAAAAGTTCCTGCCAATACTCTTTCCATTCTGTTGGAAGCGTAAGAATTAATTGAGCATTCATATCATATTTGTAAAACAATTCTAACGTATGCATCAAAATTGGTTTCCCAGCTATCTCAATGAATTGTTTAGGAAGATCTCCTCCCATTCTTTTGCCAATTCCTCCTGCTGTTATTATGATAGAATAGTTGCTCATTGAATATCTTTTACACCAAAACAAAAAAGGTTGCTGACCTACAGATCAACAACCTTTATATATCTTAAATGAATGAAATTATTTTAATTTTCCTTCTTTCTCTGCTTTTGCAGAAAGTTTACGTTGCGTATTCAACCAAAAGAACAAACCGACAAAACCAAGAACAATAACTGCATAATTGAACTTGTTTCCAACTACATCAAAGAACCCAAAAGTCCAAGTTAAAAAATCTGCTATTCCGTAAAAAAATGGTGAAGAACTCATCTTGTTTGTTTTTATATTATGACAAAGAAAGTGATTTTTATTAAAAAAAAAGCATTTTCAACTAGAAAATCACTTATTTGAAATCATTCTATGTTTTATTCGATTATTTGACCTGATTTATTTAATGCCGTAACTGCTAATGTCAATTCGATAAAATCATCGACAGATAGTCTTTCGGGACGCAAAGTAAGAAATGGATGATCGAAATCTGTACCGCTAATTAACTGTTTAATCGAGTTTCGAATGGTCTTTCTGCGTTGATTAAAACTCATTTTTACCAATTGAATGAACAGTTTTTCATCGCATGGTAAAGCGCCTCTTTCGTTACGTGTGCAACGAATTACGCCCGATTTTACTTTTGGTGGTGGATTAAACACATGTTCATCAACCGTAAAGCAATATTCAATATCATAGAATGCCTGAAAAATAACACTCATAATGCCGTACTTTTTAGAGCCTGGTTTTTCTGCAATGCGTTCAGCAACTTCTTTTTGAAACATTCCCATTATTTCAGGAATCTGGTTTCTATAATCCAAACATTTGAAAAGAATCTGAGTAGAAATATTGTAGGGAAAATTCCCTACGACACCAAAAGGCTCATCTCCCATGATTTTCTTCAAATCCATTTTCAAAAAGTCTTGTTCAATTATTTTATTCTCCAACATTGGGTAATGCTCATTCAAATAAGCAATTGAGTCTCTATCAATTTCGATGACATACAAATCCAACTCTTCGCGCTTCACTAAATATTCTGTAAGCGCTCCCGTTCCCGGACCAATTTCCAATACTTTATTGCATCCTTGGTGATTTCTATATTGATCTGCAATTTTTTGACAGATGTTTTTATCTATCAAAAAATGTTGCCCAAGGTGTTTCTTTGCTCTTACTTTCATTCTATTTAAATTCTTCTATGATGTGCAAAAATGTACGAAACGCTGCGAATTTGCCACTATATTTTTCTGAATGACTTTTCTGAAGTAAAGGCGCGTGTTTTGATTGATACTCATCTAACAGCTCTTGATTTGGAGATAAATACGTGATTGCAAACGTCACTCCTCCCTCTTCTTCACCTTGAACACGTGAAAGTCTACTTTCAACAAAACAACCTGTTGCCATCACTTCTGGAATATGAATTGTTCGCATCCAAGAAAGCCATTCTTCAGAAACAGATGGATCAATACTAACGGTAACATTGTATAAAATCATAGTGCAAAGTTACGTAGAATGATGCATTAGGAATTAGGAATTGGGAATTTAATTTAGTTCACTATTTAAATCAACTCATCCCTAATAAAACCGTCTTTCCCCGAAAATTCCTATTTTTGACAAAAACACGTACTATGTTAATGTCCATGACCGGTTTTGGAAAAGCGACCGGAAACTTTCAAAGCGATGCACTGAGCTCGTCGAATGGTAAAAAAGTAACAATTGAAATTCGTTCACTGAATAGTAAAACATTGGACTTAAATGTTCGCATGTCTTCCGCTTATAGGGAAATAGAAGCTGAGATTCGCAAATTGATTAGTGCATCAATGGATCGTGGAAAAGTAGACGTTAACATCAATGTAGATAATACGGGAGACACTAAAAACTTTACGTTAAACAAAGATTTGGCAAAAGCATATTATGCCGATTTAAAAGAAGTGAATGAATTAATTGGTGAAAAATCCGAAGATTATTTAGCCATGATTTTGAAAATGCCGGATATTCTAATCAATGAAAGAGAAGAAATTGGTCAGGAAGAAAAAGATTGGATTCTGGAATTGACGAAAGAAGCATGTGAAAACATGAATGAATTCAGACGTCAAGAAGGAATAGCGTTGGAAATTGAATTCACCGAGCGCATTGAAGATATCCGTCGCTTACTTAATGAAGTTCCAAAATACGAAAATGAACGTGTTGAAATCGTTCGTGCACGCATAAAAAAAGGATTAGAAGAATTAGAAAACAGTAAACACGATGATAATCGTTTGGAGCAAGAAATGATTTTCTACATTGAGAAATTAGATGTTTCAGAAGAAAAAATGCGTTTAAGCAACCACTTGGACTACTATTTAGAAACGATGGTTCTTCCACTTTCAGGAAAAAAATTGGGATTCATTTCTCAAGAAATTGGTCGTGAAGTCAATACCTTAGGAAGTAAAAGTAACCATGCAGAAATGCAAAAATTAGTTGTTGACATGAAAGACAACTTAGAAAAGATTAAGGAACAAATATTAAATACACTTTAAGCTGATTGCAAAATTAGCATTAAGTAAAAAATTGAACTTTATGCCAAAAGGAGGTAAATGCATTATCTTTTCTGCTCCATCTGGAGCTGGTAAAACAACGATTGTTCATGCATTGTTGGATGCAAATATTGGACTAGAATTTTCGGTTTCTGCATGCAGCAGAGATCCAAGAGGAAATGAAATAGATGGAAAAGATTATCATTTTTTAGGAGTTGATGGATTCAAAAAACACATTGATGACGAGGCTTTTGTTGAATGGGAAGAGGTGTATACCAATAATTTTTATGGTACACTAAAATCGGAAATTGAACAAATTTGGTCTCACGGAAAAACAGTTATTTTTGATGTTGATGTAATTGGAGGATTGAACTTAAAAAAAGTATTTAAAGAAAATGCTTTAGCCATATTTGTTCAGCCGCCCAGCTATGAAGAACTTGAAAAACGGTTACGTCACAGAAGTACTGAAACAGAAGATAAGATTTTGCAACGCATGAGCAAAGCACATAAAGAATTGAGTAGTGCTCCAGAATTTGATTATATCTTGATCAACGACGATTTAGACAAAGCAATACTCAAAGCAAAAGAATTGGTTCAAGAATTTATATCAAAATGAAAATCGGATTATATTTCGGAACTTTTAATCCTATCCATGTAGGACATTTGGTGATTGCCAATTACATGGCTGACTTCACCGAATTGGATCAAGTTTGGATGGTCGTTTCGCCACATAATCCATTGAAAGAAAAAGCAACATTATTAACTGATATGCACCGTTTGGCATTGGTAAAAGTTGCAATTGACGATAACTCAAAACTTCGTGCAAGTGATATAGAATTTAATCTTCCAAAACCTAGTTATACATCAACAACGCTCGCATATTTAAAGGAAAAATATCCAGAAAATGAGTTCGCTTTGATCATGGGTGAAGACAACTTGCGCACATTACATAAATGGAAAAACCATGAAACAATCTTAAAGAATCATAAGATTTATGTTTATCCGAGGGTTTTAACAACGCAAGAAGAGGCAGAAGTATTAGATATCAATTCTAAAATTGGTAATGACTTTTCGCAAAATGCAAATG
>JBILYS010000144.1:0-5267 GCA_044377625.1 Crocinitomicaceae bacterium | reverse complement strand
CGCAAATTCAGAAGCATATAATGATGAGTTGCTTCGAAAAAATCAATTAATCAGCACAGCAGAATTTACGGAATATTTGAAAGTAATTCCAGCTAACAAACAGGTGATGATCATTGATGCGTGTGCCTCAGGAAAAGCAGTTGACAACCTAATGGCCTCAAGAGATATCGATGTATCCCAAATCAAGGCGATCGACCGAATGAAAGACCGAACAGGTATGTTCGTGATCTCCGGTAGCGCAGCAGACGCGGTAAGTTATGAGGCTAGTCGCTATGGGCAAGGTTTGTTGACGTACTCTATTCTTCAAGCGATGAAAGGAGCTGCATTGCGTGATGGTCAGTTTTTCGATGTGAACATGATCTTGAATTATGCGCGTGAAAGTGTGCCTAAATTGGCTGCGGGTATCGGTGGCATTCAAACACCTCAATTACTCGCGCCAAAAGGCGGAAGTTTTGACATTGGTCAGGTTGACGAGGAAGCCAAAAAGCTAATTCCATTGAGTACCATTAAACCTGTTTTTGTAAGAACGACCTTTGTGGATGCCGAAGATTTTACAGATGTCCTGTCCCTAAGCAAATCGATAGATGATCAATTAAATGAAATCGCAATTCGCGGAAAAGAAAGTCAAATTGTTTTTCTTGATACACGAGAATTCCCCGATGCTTACCGTTTGAGCGGTGGTTACAACCAATCCAATGGAACAATAACCCTCAAATTAAAAATCAAGGGGCCGAAGGAAAGTGAACACCTATTGACTGGAGATTCTAAGGAAATCATACTAGAAAAAATTATTGAAATCGTTGAAGGAATTGAATAACAAGAAAAGAATGGATTTTTTTAAATAAATTGTCTACTTCCGCATTTTCTCCCGAATAGCACTAGCAGATGTAATATACACCCCAGCGAAGATGACCAACATATAAATAATCTTTTGCCAAGTTATTGTTCCAGTATAATCGTCTGCCACACCAATTTGACTCAAGGTATATGCGAAAAACATCACTAAAACTGGTTGAAGGTAAATGTATGCGCTGGAAACGGATGCCGATAAATACTTCAAACCGTACATCGTTAACAGATACGTCAGAAACGTTACACCAACAACAACGTATGCAATTTTGATCCAAACATCAAAAGGAATTATAGAAAAATTAGTCGTGAAAAATTCTGCTAGTGTTGGTGGATACACAAGAATAAAACCTACTCCAAAAGTGAACACATACGTGATAACGGTCAAAGGAGAATATTTCTTCATCAACGGTTTCGCTAGAACAAGATAAACAGCGTAACTCGCAGCGTTTATAAACAGAAATAAATCTCCAAGAACTGAATCTCCTTTACCTGTTCCAGCAGTCAGTGTTAATAGTATTGCTCCAACTGCACCTAATGCTATTCCAATTGATTTCCACAACGTAATTTTCTCTTTCAGAATAAAAAAAGACAAGATCACAACCAAGATTGGATTGGCAGACATGATAATTCCAGAATTAATCGATGAAGATAAATTCAATCCATGAAAAAAGAATAGTTGGTTGATTGCTACACCAAACATTCCACAAGCGGCCAATAGAAAATAATCTTTGCGTTCAATCTTTTCACGCACAAAAAACGCTTTTACGATCCAAAATAAAATTGTTGCCCCTAATGCTCTGAATAGAATAAAAACATTTGGAGTGAGAAATAGTGGCATCACGCCTTTTGCCAAAACATGGCTTGCACCGTACAACGTATTGACAGCAAAAAGTGCAAGATGGGCAGAAAGGGATTTGTTCAAAATTGTTAAAATTATATTCTTCTTTTTATAAAATGGACAACAAATAGTCTTCCTTCTTTTTTCTCCTCTCAAAGAGAGGAAATTTTATTACTCTCAAAAACTCAGCACTTTAATGCAATTCCCTTCTGATTCTAAAAAACTTCAGCCACAGATGCACAGATTTATCCAAAATTAATTGGTCTCCGATAAAATATTTTCTCCTCTCAAGGAGAGGAAATTTTATTACTCTCAAAAACTCAGCACTTTAATGCATTTCCCTTCTGATTCTAAAAAAAATTCAGCCACAGATTCACAGATTTGTTCAAAATTAATCTGTGCATCTGTGGCAATTATAAAGCATTACTACAATGTAGGTTTTAATTGTTAAACGATTTTACTGCTGCGTCAACTTCTTTTTGCGCATTTCCAATAAAAACTTCTTCACCATTAATCATGAAAGGTCGTTTCAGAAAAGTATACTCTTCCAACATGTATTTGCGGTAATCTTGTTCAGACAGTTTCATTTCATTTAATCCTAAAGAACGGTATTTTATCGCTCTTTTTGAGAACAACGCTTCATAAGTCCCAACTTTTTCTTTTAACCAATCCAATGTTGTAGCATCAATGTTGTTTTCTTTGATATTACACAATTCAACATCGCTTGACGGATTAATTTCTTTCAGAATCTTTTGACACGTGCTGCAGGAATTAAGGAGATAAATCTTCTTCATATTATACTAAAACAATTATTAAGTTGCTCATTTGAAATCGTTGTATAATGCCGAAAGACTATTTGTTTGTATGCCATTTCGGCATGCATTACAAGATAGCAATTCGGTATTAATTGTTCTGTAAATATTCTTCGTTGCGTTTTCGATCTTCTTCCGAGCCTGGCGTATTACAACCTTTCACTCGTTTTTCAAACAAATAAATGATTTTCACCTGAGCTTGAATTGGCAAATAATTTGAATTGAACCATTTCAAAGCAGCACATCCTTTTCTCCATTCATTAATTCCTAAGATTGGCAATTGAACTCCTGGAATGACATAAAATCTTCGACTCATTTTAATTCCAAAACCCAATCCATAATGCAGTTGTGCAACTAACGGTTTGTGAAATGACTGTCCTGTCGTAATCGTTGGACTATATGCTTTGTTACCATCCATTATACGAAAATCAACATTTACACCCAGGCCATTATCAATAAAAAACTTCTTACTCAAATTGATGTTTTTGTGTAAGGTAAAACGACCATACAAATAACCGTTATAATAATCTCCTTTACCGTTCAGTGTAGATGACAAAACACCTAATGAGTTATAACTATTAATTGTTGTGTTTTCATTTCCCCCTAAAAATTTGAAGCCAATTCCCCAATCATAATAAGAAACAAGAACCGTTTTTAGCCACAAGGAGATTTTAGCACGTTTCTTTGGAAAATGCGCCATTCCCAACTCAACAAAAAATCCTACTTTGCCTGAAGGATCATATGTATAATCCATTGGTCGGCCTAAAAGATCCGTTGTGGAATATGTTGTATTGTTTTTGTCCGCCCTCGTTTTCATGAAGGTTGGTCCAGCCGAAAATTGTAACCCAAAATAACGGTAATTTTTATAATCCGCTTTCCCAAAAGTATCGCTACGACGCTTTCCTGGAGTTAAATCTCTTTGTGCAATCAAACTACTTGACAGCGCAACTAAAACAACTAAAACTAAATTTTTCATGCGCTTAATTTACGAATTAAAACTTGAATTGATCATCATTTACAAAGGGACAAAATCTTATTCATCACTTCATCAGAATCCCATTTCGCTTCAACGTTCTCCATTTCCAACACCTCATCCATGATTTGGCTTTGCACTTGTCCTTGCTTATAAGCGACACTGTAGCGAATGTTACTAAAAGTCACTTGCGAATAAAGTGGCAACCATTTATCTGGATGCAATTCACTGAATTTTGCTTCTATTTTTTTACGTAATTGGAAAGCAGGATCAGCAACAAAATCACGCATAACATAGTAATTTTCCAATGAGAGATCTTGCAAGGCATCTCCATCCGCTTTTCTTTCCAAACTATATTCTTCAAAAATAGCTGGCCAATTCTCATTGTGCTTGAGCATCAATTCATGCAAAACAGTGCAATCTTCAAAACCTGCGTTCATGCCTTGTCCATAAAAAGGAACTGTTGCGTGAGCGGCATCGCCCATTAATGCTGTTTTTCCATGCGCCCAAGGATGACATCGAACAATTGCCAAAGATGAAAGTGGATGATCTTCCCATGCGTCAGCAATATTTGGCATCATTTCATAGAAATCTGGGAAAATTGTTTTGAAGAAATTGTTTACTGCTTCCTTAGAAGTTAATGTGTTGAACGCATTCTCGTCTCCTTCGTGTGGCATAAATAACGTGCACGTAAATGATCCGTCTTCATTTGCCAAAGCAATCAACATAAATCGACCTCTTGGCCAGATATGCAACGCTTTTTTATCCATCCGATAAGAACCATCTGGATTGGCCGGCAACAAAATTTCTCTATATCCGTCCGCAATGAAGTTTTGACTGTATTGAAAACGATCTAATTTCTGCATTGAGTTATATCGAACTGCTGAAAAAGCACCATCGGCCCCGAAAATCAAATCGGCTTTCGCTTCAATTGCTTCACCGGTAAGGTTATTTGTTAGATACACAATCCCATTTTTCAAATCCACTTTTTTGCAATCGTGGTTATAATGAATGGTTGCTTTTCCAAATTTCTCGGCAATATCCATCATCGTCGCGTTAACTTTTCCACGAGAAACAGAATAAATTGCTTCATCCTCCTTGCCATATTGCTGATACGTCAAATTTCCTTTTAAATCGTGCATTATTCTTCCATACATTGGAAGTGCAATTTTCCGAATTTCATCACCTACTCCAACTGCATCTAATGCTTTCCAGCCACGTGTAGACAAGGCAAGATTAATAGATTTTCCAGCCGATATTTCAGCTTTACGAATATCTGGTCGACGTTCATAGATAGTTACTTTATATCCAGCTCGTGATAAATAGACTGCCCAAAGTGAGCCAACTAATCCAGCTCCAACGATAATAACACTTTTATTGTTTTCCATTTTTTTAGATATTAGGATTTTAAGACATTAAGATTTTAAGATGTAAGATAGTTTCAAGGAAATAATTTGAAGTCTATAGTCTTGAAGTCATAAAATCTAGTTGTCTTGATGTCTATTGTATTGCTTTTTCTAATAATTGTCCGAACCAGTAACAATCCTCGTATGAATTGTATAAAGGTGCAGGAGCGATTCGGATTACATTTGGTTCGCGCCAATCTGCCACAACACCGAGATCTGAAAGTGCATCAAACAATGCTTTTCCTTGCCCCTTTGCCATTATTGACAATTGAGCACCTCGTTTTGTTTTGTCGCGCGGCGTAATTAATTCAAATGTACACCGGTCTTTATTCTTTTCTGAAATATCATCGATTACAAATTCCATAAAGGCTGTCATCAAATCTCTT
>JBILYS010000411.1:0-5288 GCA_044377625.1 Crocinitomicaceae bacterium | reverse complement strand
TTTGATGCTGCAGAAACCTTATGTCCTTTATAACAGAGGTTGTCCTTTAAGCCTATTACCATTCCAGCAAGTTTCCCAGCCGTTTGATTAGCAATTTTTGCGTCAACGATAATTGCTTGGTCCTTTGCTGATTCTTCAAATACTTCTAAAAAAGCATTTAAATCAGAATTTTGATGAATAACTTTTAAATAGCCTTCAACAATATCCAAAACCGAACTACCCGAAGCAAGGGTAGACTTTACTTCAGCAAAAGTATTTTGCATTTAATGAAATTTGATTAGTTTTTTTCTTCCGTTTTAGCTTCGACTTTTGTATCGTCTTCGCCTTTAGAAGCGTCTTTAAACTCTTTAATACCTTTTCCAAGGCCTTTCATTAATTCTGGAATTTTTTTACCACCAAAAAGCAAAACAACTACAGCTAAAATTAGAATAATATGTCCTGCACTAAGAATTTGTAAAATCATAACTTTAAATTTTAATTCATACAAAGTTAAGGATTTCTTACTAAAGCACGCTTGTTATTTGATGTATTGTGTTAAATAAACAAAAAATGCCTCCCAAAATTGGAAGGCATTCAATTTATAAATCTATTTTATTACAATTTTCTTGCAACCTCAACTTCTTCAAACGCTTCAATTAAATCGCCGATTTTGATGTCGTCAAATTTATCTACGTTCAATCCACACTCGTAATTGTTTTTCACTTCTCTTACATCGTCTTTGAATCGTTTCAATGATCCAAGAACACCAGTATGAATAACGATTCCGTCACGTATCACACGTATTTTAGAACTACGTTTGATGATACCGTCCATGACATAACATCCTGCAATTGTACCCACTTTCGTAATTTCGAATGTTTCACGAACTTCAGTTGTACCCACAATTTTCTCTTCAATATCAGGAGAAAGCATTCCTTCCATCGCTGATTTAATTTCTTCAATTGCTTTGTAGATGACAGAGTACAAACGAATATCAATTTGCTCATTTTCTGCTAATTTACGCGCTGCCAATGATGGTCTAACTTGGAAACCAATGATAATTGCATCAGAAGCGGACGCTAAATTCACATCGGCCTCAGAGATTGCTCCAACACCTTTGTGAACGATATTTATTTGAATTTCTTCAGTCGATAAGTTCAACAATGAATCCGATAATGCCTCGATAGAACCATCCACGTCACCTTTAACGATGATGTTAAGTTCTTTAAAGTCACCAATAGCCAAACGACGACCAATCTCATCCAATGTGATGTGTTTAGTTGTACGCAATCCTTGTTCACGGTAAAGTTGTTCACGTTTAGAAGCAATTGTTTTCGCCTCTTTTTCGTCATCCATTACGTGGAATTTATCCCCGGCACTTGGCGCACCGTTGATTCCAAGAACTGAAACTGGTTGTGATGGCCCAGCAATAGTGATAACTTTACCATGTTCATCGTGCATTGCACGAACACGGCCATAATTTTTACCAACTAAAACAACATCTCCAATTTTCAATGTTCCTGCTTCAACAAGCATATTTGCAACATATCCTTTTCCTTTGTCAAGAGACGATTCAACAACAGTTCCAATCGCATTTTTATTTGGATTAGCTTTCAATGTTAGCATTTCCGCTTCAAGCAATACTTTTTCAAGTAACTCATCAATGTTTATGTTTTGACGAGCTGAAATTTCTTGACATTGGTATTTCCCGCCCCAATCTTCAACAAGGATGTTCATTACAGAAAGTTGTTCTCTAATTTTATCTGGATTTGCTCCGTCTTTATCAATTTTATTGATTGCAAAAACCATTGGTACACCAGCTGCTTGAGCGTGAGAGATTGCTTCTTTTGTTTGAGGCATCACGTCATCATCTGCTGCTACAATAATAATTGCAACGTCTGTTACTTGAGCACCACGAGCACGCATCGCTGTAAAGGCTTCGTGACCTGGTGTATCTAAGAAAGTCATTTTTCGACCATCTTTTAGTGTAACTGAATATGCTCCAATATGTTGCGTAATTCCTCCGGCTTCACCTTCAGTAACATTTGCATTTCGTATTTTATCTAGTAACGAAGTTTTACCGTGGTCAACGTGACCCATTACAGTAATAATTGGTGGGCGCGCCACTAAATCTTCTTCTCTATCTTCTTGAACTGGAATTGCTTCCTGAATTTCTGCACTTACGAATTCTGCTTCATATCCAAATTCTTCAGCAACAATCTGAATTGTTTCAGCATCCAAACGTTGGTTGATAGAAGCAAAAATACCTAAGGACATACAAGCTGAAATAACTTGAGTTGGAGAAGCGCTCATCATAGAAGCAAGTTCTGAAACTGTAACGAATTCCGTCAGTTTCAATACTTTTTCTTCTAATTCTGCAGCTTCCATTTCGTCTTGACGACGTTGTGCAACAGTATCTCTTTTTGTACGACGATTTTTAGATGCTTTTGATTTCCCTCCTTGATTAGAAAGTCGAGCAAGTGTATCTTTAATCTCTTTTTGAATATCTTTTTCTTTGATCTCAGGCTTAACGAACTTTTGTCCGGGTTTCTGAAAACCTGGCTTGAATGGTTGACCAGTTCGAGGCGCATTTGTCCCAGCTGGCCTTGGTGTTCCGGATGCTGCTGCATCTCCTGGAGTTGCATTTCCGTCAACTTTTTTAATTCTTTTTCTCTTTTTACGAGAATCAGCATTAAATGGACTTCCAGGTCTAACAGTTGGAGTTTTAGGTTTTTCAACTGGTAACTCGATTCTTCCTAACACTGTTGGTCCAGAAAGAATTTTACGTTCTACACGAATTGTTTCAATTTCTTTTGGTGCTTCCTCTTCCTTTTTAGGCGCTTCAACAACTGGTGTTTCAGGCTTTTTTTCTGGAGTAACTTGCACAGGAACTACTGGTTTAGCAGGTGCAACATAAGGTGTTTTCTTTTTGTCGGGACGGGTTTTAGTATTTAACTTATCCAAATCAATTCTTCCAACAACTTGCACTTGTACATCACCTTCACCAATTGTTTTTGCCTCAGAATTCTCTTTTGGCGTTTCAACTTTTGGCGTTTCAACTATCGGTTCTTCCTTTTTAGGCTCTTCCTTTTTCGGTTCCTCAAACACAGAACGCTTAATTTCCTCTACGTTGATTGGGTCTGAATCATCAAAATCTTCTTGCTTTTCTGGAGCCTCTTCTTGCTTTGAATCGCGAATTGAAATTGTTTCACGCTTCTCTCTTTTAATAGAAGAAGTTTTTGAAAGTTCTTTCAAATCCTGATCAGCAGCAAATTCTTTTTGAAGAATATCGTAATATTCCCCTTCTACTTTTGAATTCGGATTGTTTTCAATCTTGATTCCTTTTGATTCAAGGAATTCAACAAGCGTGGAGACCCCAACATTGAGTTCTCCAGCTGCTCTTCCTAATCTTATTGGTTTTCCGGCCATATAATAATGTGTCCTTCGTTGTTTACGTATTCAGTATTATTAATTTGAATTTTTTCATTATTCAAATTCTGATCGAAGAATTCTAAATACTTCTTCAATTGTTTCTTGTTCTAAATCTGTTCTTTGAATTAAATCTTCAGGACTCATTTCAAGTACAGATTTTGCGGTATCACAGCCAACAGCTTTTAATTCATCAATAATCCAGCTATCGATTTCATCTGCGAATTCTTCTAAGTCAACGTCTTCAACATCAACTTCTCCTTCGCGGTAAACGTCTAACTCATATCCACAAAGCTTACCTGCTAATTTGATATTGTGTCCACCTTTACCAATTGCTAAAGAAACTTGGTCTGGTTTCAAGAAAACCTTTGCTCTTTTATCTTCTTCATTAATTTCAATAGAAGAAATTTTTGCAGGAGACAAAGAACGTTGGATCAACAACTGTGGATTATTTGTATAATTGATAACGTCAATATTTTCATTTCTCAACTCACGAACGATTCCATGAATACGAGATCCTTTCATTCCAACACATGCTCCAACTGGATCAACACGGTCGTCGTATGATTCAACAGCAACTTTAGCTCTTTCTCCTGGCTCACGCACGATTCGTTTAATTGTAATTAGACCATCAAAAACTTCAGGGACTTCTAATTCGAATAAACGCTCTAAGAATTCAGGTGCTGTTCTAGAAAGAATAATCACTGGACTACTATTACGCATGTCTACTTTCGCAACAACAGCTCGAACAGTTTCTCCTTTTTTGAAATAATCAGAAGGAATTTGTTCAGATTTAGGAAGAATTAATTCGTTTCCTTCATCATCCATTACCATGATTTCTTTCTTCCAAACTTGATAAACTTCACCAGTAACAATTTCACCAATTCTTTCTTTGTAAACTTTGTACAGATTATCTTTCTCTAATTCCATGATACGAGAAATCAAATTTTGACGAAGTGACAACACATTGCGTCGTCCGAAGTCTCCAAATTTAAATTCTTCTGTAACTTCTTCACCAATTTCGAAATCTGGTTCAATTTTGATTGCGTCAGAATAAGCAATTTCCGTATTTGGATCTTCTACTTCTCCATCATCAACAATTTCTTTATTCAAGAAAATTTGAACGTCACCTTTATCAATGTTTACAATGATATCGATGTGTTCATCCGTATTAAACTTCTTTTTTAACATTGCACGGAATACATCTTCCAAGACATGTTGCATTGTTTGCTTATCAATGCTTTTTAATTCTTTGAATTCCGAAAATGAGTCAACTAATTCAAGGCTATTCATATTTACCTATTTAAATGAAATAACAATTTTTGTTTCTTTAACTTGATCCATTGGGAACACGTGTTGCTCCACAATTAGCTCTTTCTTCTTTTTCCCTTCAGGCTTTTCCATTCGGGATGTTTCAATAATTATCTCTTGTTCAGAAGCGGCTTTTAAAACACCTTCCAATTTTGTTTTATCGTTCAACAAAACTTTTACTTCTTTCCCAATATTTTTGTCATACTGCGCCATCACTCGAAACGGTTTGTCTAAACCCGCTGATGAAACATGTATTTCGAAATCTTCTTCTTCACGGTCTAGATTGTGCTCAACATTTCTTGAAACCGACATACAATCTGTAATGGCTACACCACCAACGTGTTTGTCAATTTCAACATGAATAACATTTGTATTAGAAATAGTTAAATCAACGACAAACAAGCCATTCGCTAATTCAGCGATGCGCTCATCAATTAATTTCGTTACTAATTTTTTACTAATCATATGTTATAAAAAGAGGGGACTTTCGTCCCCTCATTATGTCTTAATCTTCACTAAATCCGATGCAAATATAGGATATTTTTTCTTATTTCCAACATTTTCCGAGA
>JBILYS010000425.1:0-15051 GCA_044377625.1 Crocinitomicaceae bacterium | reverse complement strand
TGCTGGAATTTATGCTTATTGTACGAATGCTGAAAGTGTAACTATTTGGAAAGATGTTCCAGGAATGTTGAATGCTGATCCAAAATGGTTCGATAACACAATTAAATTAGAAAGTATTTCTTTCAAAGAGGCAATCGAACTGTCTTATTATGGAGCATCTGTAATTCATCCTAAAACAATTAAGCCACTTCAGAATAAAGGAATTCCGTTATATGTAAAATCGTTTTTGAATCCACAAGCTGAAGGAACAGTTATTCAAGCGTCAAGCGCAAATGACCATTTAGTTCCTTCCTTTATTTTTAAGATGGATCAAATTCTTTTTTCATTCACTACAAAGGATTTTTCGTTTATCGTTGAAGAAAATTTAAGTGATATTTTTAGTCGATTAGCCAAAGTCAATGCGAAAATTAATTTAATGCAAAATTCAGCCTTGGATTTCTCAATTTTACTAGATAGAAATAAAGTGAATCCAGATCAAATTTTGGAAATGTTCAACGATACATACGAAGTAAGATATAATGAAGGATTGGAATTAGTAACGATCAGACATTATGACGAAGAAACATTGGCACGTGTTACTGAAAACAAGGATATTTTATTGGAACAAAAAACAAGACAAACGGCTCGTTTGGTTATGAAAGAAAGGATGTGATTTTGAGTAGTATTTTTTAAAATATACCTTAAAAGTGGTACTTTGAAACCCATGCCAAATGGGTAACTTTGTTTCAAGTAATATATTAAATGAGTAAATCGTTATCTTCAATTATTCCTGGTCAACTTGTTAAGGTTTCCTTTATCAAAGATTCGGCATTGAAACCGAAATTGATGGAAATGGGTTTGATTATTGGCAAAGAATTACGCGTTCTTTTCAAGGCACCCTTTGGAGACCCAATTGCAATCGATGTTCATGGTTATGTTTTGTCTCTTCGTCTAGATGAAGCTAGTTTAATTGAAGTAGAAGACTTCAATTAATAGAATGTTTTGCCTAAGTTTGTTCTTCAACTAAATTGTTGCAAATAGTGTTTTTAACCTTCAAAACTGAAAGTTTAATACTGATACTTGAGCAATAACGATCTAATTTAACAAATGAGAATAGCGCTTTTAGGAAATCCAAATACAGGCAAAAGTTCTGTATTCAATATGTTGACAGGTTTACGTCAGCAAATTGGGAATTTCCCGGGCGTTACCGTAGATAAAAAATTTGGTGTTTTTTCCATTGAAAAAGAGGAACACACGCTTATTGATTTTCCAGGAACGTACAGTATTTATCCAAGATCTAAAGATGAACAGGTAGTGTACGATGTGCTTTCTAACCCTAATCATGCTGACTATCCCGATCTTGTTATTGTTGTTGCTGACGAATCAAACCTAGAAAGAAACCTTTTTCTTTTTACGCAAATTTATGATTTGAAAATTCCTTCAATATTAGTGTTGAATATGGCTGATATTGCTCGAAAGAAGGGGAAAATAGTTGATATAGAAAAACTACAAAAACGATTTGAGGGATCTGTCGTTGTTGAAACAACTGCTCGAATTGGATTAGGAAAAGATAGATTGACACAAGCTATTCAATTAAATTCAAGCAAAAAGGAGTATGAAACTTTTCAATTGAATGCTCATTTATGTGAAGTTGAAGATTTGAAAGGTCAAGAGCATGAAGCAAATGAACGGTATATTTTAATCCGAGAATTAATCGAAGAAATTGAAGTTGAAAAAATTCAAAAGAATGAATCACAGTCTAATCGATTAGATAGAATTTTAGTTCATCCGATATTTGGCTATTTGATCTTTGCTGGAATCTTACTTTTAATTTTTCAATTTATTTTTGCGTTCGCAACTTATCCAATGGATTTCATTGATAGTGTTTTTGCAAATTTCAGTAGTTGGCTTGGAAATACATTGCCAGAAGGTTTGTTTTCCGACTTGTTAAGTCAAGGAATTGTACCTGGAATTGGAGGTGTGGTTGTGTTTATACCTCAAATAGCACTGTTATTTTTCTTTATTTCAATCCTAGAAGAGAGTGGTTATTTGGCAAGAGTAGTTTTTATTATGGATCGACTTATGCGACCATTAGGATTGAGCGGCAAGAGTGTCGTGCCCTTAATGTCTAGTGTTGCTTGTGCTATTCCAGGTGTAATGGCTACTCGAACAATTTCGGACTGGAAAGAGAGAATGATAACAATTTTAGTTGCTCCATTAATGAGTTGTAGTGCTAGAATTCCAGTTTATACTTTGTTAATCGCATTAGTGATTCCAAATGAAAAAGTTCTTGGTTTTATTAATCTTCAAGGATTAGTATTGTTTGGTTTGTATTCTTTAGGATTGATCTCTGCTTTGGTAATTGCTGCCATCTTAAAATTGCTTATTAATTCAAAAGAAAAGGGGTTTCTTTTATTAGAATTACCATCCTATAAAACCCCAAGATGGGGAAATGTCGGAATTACTGTTTGGGAAAAAGTTAAAGTTTTTACTTTGAATGCTGGAAAAATAATTTTAGCAATTTCAATTGTTTTATGGGCTATGGCAACATTTGGTCCAAGCGATAAAATGGAGAAAGCAGCAAATGCGACAAAAATTGAAGCTGAATCTTTGAATTTAGGAAAAGAGGAAAAAGACAGATTAGTAGCTTCTGCTAAATTGGAGCAATCCTATATTGGTATTCTTGGAAAGACAATTGAACCTATTATTCAACCTCTAGGATATGATTGGAAAATAGGTATTTCTTTGATTACTTCTTTCGCTGCACGAGAAGTTTTTGTTGGATCTTTAGCAACAATCTATGCTGTTCAAGAAGATGGAGGAACGAATAAACGGTTGATTGAGCGCTTAAGAGATGAAAAAAGATCAGATGGGAAACCAGTATATAATCTGGCATCAGGCGTTTCATTAATGATATTCTACGTTTTTGCAATGCAATGTATGGCAACTTTGGCTGTTGTCAAAAGAGAAACAAAGAGCTGGAAATGGCCTTTAATTCAAATGGGCTTCATGGCAACATTGGCTTATGCTGGTGCTTGGATTGCTTTTCAACTTTTAAGTTAGAATTATGCAATTGATACTTGTCATCATCACGATCTCTTTGGCACTTATTTATTTAGGAAGGAAATCCTATAAGCGATTCTTTAAAAAGGAAGCACATTGTGATGGATGTGCTATAAATAAGTCGTCAAAACACTAATGTCCTCCAGTTTTTTCATCAAATGAGATCCCTTGTTTTTTCAACAACGATCTTACATAAATAGCGAAGAAAGCTAAATAAGCAAAACAAATTGCTCCAACTATAAACGACGATTGAATTCCAATTACATCAGATAATTTACCTTGAATAGGAGGGATAATTGCTCCACCAAGAATCATCATTACAAGGAAGGCTGAACCTTGAGATTGGTATTTTCCAAGACCAGCGAGTGAAAGAGAAAAGATTGCTGGCCACATGATGGAGCAAAATAGGCCACCACTTAGAAAAGCATAAACTGCAATTGCTCCAGAACTTGTTAAGCCAATGATTAAAGCTGTAACTCCGAGTGCACTAAAAACGCCTAATGTCAAAGCTGGTTTATCATTCGTAATAAAAAACGCTACTATTTGAACACAAACACAGAGTATATACCAATATAATGCATCGATATTGTAGCCTGCTAATTTCGTAAATCCTAATACTAATCCGAAAGCAATTAAAGGAACAATAAAACGTAAAATGTTTTTTATGTTTTGACTCAAATCAAAAGCATTTATGGCTCCAGCCCATCTTCCAATCATTAAACTCCCCCAAAACATTGCTATAAAAGGTGCTATTTCTGATGAAGTATACCCACCAAATTGTTTTTGTTTTAGTAATTCACCGAGATTACTGCCTATTGCAACTTCTACTCCAACATATACAAAGATGGCTAACATCCCAAGTGTTAATTGAGGATATTGCATTGCACCCCAACCAACTTTTTGTTTTTTACCTGCAGCAAAGGCAAATAACAAACCTCCAATAATTACAATTAATCCACCTGTTAACCAATAAATTCTCTTTTGCTCTAATGGTTTTTTAATTGTTTCAATTTCTTTTTGAATGCTTTTTTGTGTTTCAATTTGAACATGATTGAGGGTTTTAATAGTTTTTCCATTTTCATCTAAATAAACCATTTCTAAATCTTGTTGTAATTGAATTAGGTCTTTTGCTTCATTACTCCGATAACTGCTAAATACAGGAGCAAAACATGTTGCTAATAAACCAGTTATAACGAACAGTGTAACAAGAGCTTTCTTTGCTTTGTCAGCAGCGTCATTCGTGTTTTCTTCTTCAAGTATTATTTTTCCTGAAGGGACACTTTTTGAAAAGCCGAAAAGGGCAGCAATACCTAAGAATAAAGCTCCTACAAAAGCGTAAAGAATTATAACTTTAGTCAAGGATAAAGACTTAATCATATCATCGCTAATTGACGAAGCGGTTCCAAAAAGTGCTAACGCAACGATTAAAGGTCCAATGGTTGTTCCCAAACTATTAACGGCTCCACCAAGATTAATCCTGCTACTTCCGGTTGATTCGTCTCCTAATGAGATCATGAAAGGATTAGCAGATGTTTGTTGAAGTGAAAACCCTAAAGCAACGATAAATAATCCAAAAAGCATTCCTGCAAAAACATTTGCATATACTGAAACGATCATTGTTACGGCTCCAAGTGCTGAAAAAAGTAATCCAAAAACAATGCTTTTCTTGTATCCCCAATGTCCAACGAGGTCTTTTCCTTTAATTGTTCCAACAGCAAAAAGTCCAAGTGCACCTAAGTAATATGCGCCATAAAAGGCAAAATCAATTAGCTGACTTTGAAATTGATCTAAATGGAAATAGTTTTTGCAAAAAGGAATAAAAACACTATTCCCTGCAGCGATAAATCCCCAAAAGAAAAATACAGTTGTTAAGGTGAAAAGCGCTCCGTTATTTGTTTTTTTTAGTTCAGACATAAGTTGGTTTTGAATGACCAAATTAACTGAAAATTAATATTTAAACGGCTTTTACAGATATATTCTTTGAACTGTCAGCTATTGATAACATTTTTTTTACTGTTTTTGCAATGGAATTAGCATCAAAACCACAATCAGCCCAAAGTTCTTCTTGCGTTCCATGGTGAATGTATTGATCTGGAATCCCAAGACGAACAACTTCAGATGAATATTTTTGATCAACCATAAATTCTATTATTGCCGAACCGAAACCACCCATCAAACACCCATCTTCAACGGTAATCACCTTTTTGAATTTTGAGAACACTTCATGCAACATTACTTCATCTAATGGTTTGACAAAACGCATGTCATAATGAGCAATTGACGCACCAGTATCTTGAAGTGCATTCATTGCTTCTTGTGCGAAATTTCCCGGATGACCTATTGTTAATATTGCGATGTCTTCGCCATTTGTAACTTTTCTTCCAGTACCAACTTTTATAGGCTTCATTGCAGTTTTCCATTCTGTCATAACACCATTACCACGGGGATAACGAATAGAGAAAGGACCCATGTTTTCTTGCTGGGCTGTAAACATGATATTACGCAATTCAGCTTCATTCATTGGAGCAGCAACAATCATGTTTGGAATGCTTCTCATGAAAGAAAGGTCATATGCACCATGATGAGTTGCTCCATCAGCACCAACTAGTCCGCCTCTGTCCAAACAAAAAACGACATTCAGATTTTGAATCGCAACATCGTGCAAAACTTGATCGTAAGCACGCTGCATGAAAGAAGAATAGATATTGCAAAAAGGAACTAAACCTTGAGTTGCTAAACCTGCAGAGAATGTGACTGCATGTTGTTCAGCAATTCCAACGTCGAATGCACGATCTGGCATTGCTTCCATCATTATATTAAGTGAACATCCTGAAGGCATTGCAGGAGTTACACCCATAATTTTTTCATTTTTTTCGGCTAATTCAACAATTGTATGCCCAAAAACATCTTGATATTTTGGAGGTTGTGGTGATTTTGGGACAATCTTAACAATTTCTCCTGTTTCTTTATTAAAAACACCTGGTGCATGCCATTTCGTTGGATTTCCTTCCTCAGAATATTTGTATTTTGCTCCTTTTCGAGTGATGCAATGTAAAATCTTTGGTCCAGGAATGTCTTTTAAATCTTCTAGTACTTTGGCTAAACCAATTACATCATGCCCATCAACTGGACCGAAATAACGGAAGTTCAATGATTCAAATAAATTACTTTGTTTCAGTAATGTTCCTTTAAGTGCACTTGATATTTTTGAAGCTACAGATTGAGCATCTGGTCCAAATTTGGAAACTTTTCCTAATAATTTCCAGACTTCATCTTTTACCTTATTGTAAGTATGAGAAGTTGTGATATCTGTTAAATATTCTTTTAACGCACCAACATTTGGATCAATTGACATACAATTGTCATTCAGAATAACCAATAAATTAGCGTCTTTTTCAAAACCAGCATGATTCATTCCTTCAAAAGCAAGTCCCGCAGTCATCGCACCATCGCCGATTACAGCAATGTGCTGACGGTCTTTTTCTCCTTTGAATTTACTTGCAACTGCCATTCCTAATGCAGCAGAAATTGAAGTGGATGAATGCCCCACACCAAAAGCATCAAATTCACTCTCAGAACGTTTTGGAAAACCAGATATTCCACCTTTCAAGCGGTTGGTGTGAAATAATTCTCTTCTACCTGTTAATATTTTGTGACCGTAAGCTTGATGCCCAACGTCCCAGACTAATTGGTCATATGGAGTATTAAATACATAATGCAAAGCCACAGTTAACTCAACAACGCCTAAGCTAGCACCAAAATGGCTATTACCAATTTCGGAAATAACATCCACAATATACTGACGGACTTCATCTGAAATTTCAGGAAGATCATCAATAGTGAATTTCGTTCGCATGTCAGACGGAATCTGAATCTGCTCTAATTTTGGTCCTGCTTTATATTCTATCATATAATTTAACTCAAGCAAATTTATTGCTTATTGTTCTGTAAACAAACAAACAAAGGTTTTATTTTGTTCTATTCAAAAAGAATATTCTTAAAACAAAAAAAGGTGCTGAAAAACAGCACCCTTTTGAAATAAATAATTGTGTTCTTAATTCTGAGAAAGTGTAATAGTAGTTGAATTTGTTGAACTACTTGTAGACGATCCAGAAGTAGATGAATTACCTTCAGTTGAAGTCAAAATCAATGATTTACTTTTAGACTCAGTAATTAGGTATACATCAGAATTTTCTCCTTCAGCATATGTGTTTGAACTAGTCGAAGTTGATGAAGAACCACCTACTGCATCAACTTGAGTGTTTGTTGAAGACAATGTATTAAATACAACTCTTTCATGTTTTTTAAATTCTCCAACTCCAGATAAGAAATCCCAAGTACCTGAAGCAATTTCAGTTTGAGTAGTAGTATATTGAGTACCAAAAACTGTTTCAACAAAAACAACAGTCATTGTATTACTCCAAGTACCATCTTTTGAAATAGTATATGTTGCATTGCTGAAAGTACCTGTTTGAGTTGATGTTGAACCACCACTTGTTGATGTAATTGTAACTGCTGCACCAGTTGCGTTAACGTTCTCAGAACTTGTACCACCACCACTTGTGCTAGTAGAATTTGAAACATAAGAATCGATAGTCCATTCACCATCCATTTTACCTTTTGTAGATTTCCCACAAGAAACCATAGATCCTGTGATTAAAGCAGCACCAGCTACGAATAAGATTACTTTTTTCATTTTGTTTAAGTTAATTAAGTTAATTTGCCGTAAAAGTAATATTTATTTAAATTGTAACTCCATATTAAAATAAATTTGTTAAAGAATTAATACTTAATTTATTAATGTAAGAGATGTTAAGAGAAAAAAATCTTTAAGATGTAACTTTTCCCCAACTTATTACACTTACAAGTAGAACACGTATTTTGCAGTGTAAGAATGATAAAAACAAAACAAACCGATTTTCTAAAACTTTACGAACCGATTCATGATAGGTTCGAACGCTTCTGCAGGGCAAGAGTTTATGGAGAAATGGACTTTAGGGATTTAATGAATGAAACCCTTCTTGTTGCGTTTGAAAAATTTGAAACACTCAAGTCTAAAGATGCTTTTTTATCATTTCTTTTCGGAATAAGTGTTCGCTTATTAAGTAATCAACACAAAAAGAAGAAAGAAACGCGTTATCAGAAAGAAGATAATATTCAATTGATTCAAGATGTGAATGCCAACCCTCAAGAGGATGCAGATGTTCATTTTTTACATCAAGCATTGGCACAATTGTCCGAAGATCAAAGAGAATGTATCATCTTATTCGAAATATCGGGTTTCAGTATTAAGGAAATCATGCAAATTCAAAACGCTTCTGAATCAGCCGTTAAACAACGACTCAAGCGCGGAAGAGAAAAATTGATTGAAATTCTGACGTACGATTCTTCACTTAAAACAGAAGTAAAACATGGATAAGCAAAAACATCTGGACGAGTTGTTTCGTCAAGCTAAGGAGCAAAATCCTGTTGTCACTTTTAAGGAGACAAAGGAACATTTTCTAACATCGGTAGAAACAAATTCTGTTAATTCGAATGGAAAGAAAGGTTCATTTTTATTAACCAAAAAATTAATCATCATGATCGTAACTGTAAGCACTTTAATAATAGCATTATTCTTTTCGAATAGCCAGCCAGAAAATAGACCAACTTCTAAAATATCTTCAAATGTTCCAATGGAAAAGAAGATGAATTCAGAAACAATAGCAAATAGAGAAGGTCAATTAACTGATCCTCCATTTAGATTGTTTGAATCATTGCCAAACTTCACACAAATTTTTCCGGAAGCAATTCAGTTTTCCGTAGCAACAACTGATACGTTGAAAGTGAAAGAAAATAGGGGTTTTATAAAGTCACATATCCCAATATTCACTGATGAATATGTGTTCCCAAAATTAACGGAGGAGGAAATTAAGGCAAACAATAAACAGAAAAAGCTGATGCTGAAAAATTTGGAAAAGTTTGATAAAAAAGTATATGCTTATATTCCAACAGGAACATTTAATTATCAAGGAAAACAAGTGTCTGTTCAATCTTTTTACATGCAAAAAACAGAAATTTCGAATCTTGAATATAGAACCTTCCTGTTCGATTTGCTCATTCAAGGAAGAAAAGATGAGTTTCTGAAAGCTAGACCAGATTACAAACAGTGGTCAATTCTTCAGAATAAAGAGGATAGTCCGATGGAACAACACTATTTTTCTCACCCAGCTTATGACAATTATCCTGTGGTAAATATTAGTCGTGAGGGAGCCGAAATGTATTGTGTGTGGTTGACAAAAGGAATGATAAACACTGTTGAAGATAAAAAGAAATCACAATACAATGATGTAAGAATTCCTGTTCGAGAGGAATGGGTTATGGCAGCGTCAAGTGGTGGAACTAAATCACCATATCCTTGGGGCGGTCCTTTTATGAGAAATAGTGAAGGTTTGTTTTTAGCAAATTTTAGAATGACACCGGAAGAACTGAAATTTAATGATTCAATTGCACAGACCAGTTCTGATCTCACTGCTCCAGTCAATTCTTATTTCCCGAATGCATTCGGTTTGTACAATATAAGTGGTAATGTTGCTGAAATGGTGTACAATGACGTGTTTACTAAATCAGCTGGAACTGCTGGAGGAAGTTGGTCAAATACTGCTGAAGAATTAAAGATTGAGGCAATTGATACTTTTGAAGGTAAGAAAGAAGGAAGGCCAACTATCGGTTTCAGAGTAGTTATGACTGTTAAAAAACAAATGTAATTCTATATAAAAAGCCCGCTCCCCGAGTTTGTCGAGGGGCGGGCTATCTTTAAAAAGATTTCACAATTAAAAATTCCAAATCCTGAATTCCAAATCGCTAGAGATTCTCAAAAAAGTCATTTCCTTTATCGTCCGTAATAATGAACGCTGGGAAATCTTTTATTGTAATTTTTCTAACTGCTTCCATGCCCATTTCTTCGAAATCAACAACTTCAACAGAGGTGATGTTTTCTTTTGCTAGAATTGCAGCTGGTCCACCAACAGATCCTAAATAAAAACCACCGTATTTTTTACACGCATTCGTAACATCTTTCGAGCGATTCCCTTTTGCAAGCATGATCATACTTCCTCCCAAACTTTGGAATAAGTCAACATAGGAGTCCATTCTCCCAGCCGTTGTTGGACCAAAACTTCCAGAAGGCATTCCTTGAGGCGTTTTTGCAGGTCCAGCGTAATAAACTGGATGATTTTTGAAATAATCAGGCATTGGTTTTCCAGAATCGATGATTTCTTTGATTTTCGCATGAGCAGCGTCACGAGCAACAATCAAGGTGCCGTTCAGTTTTAAACGTGTTTTGATTGGATATTTGCTTAATTCAGCTAAAACTTCATTCATTGGACGGTCCAAATTGATTTCAACTGCTGGTTCCAAATGAGGAGGAATAGCTGGTAAAAAGTCAATAGGATTTTTCTCTAGTTGCTCTAAGAACAAACCGTCTTTCGTGATTTTTGCTTTGATATTTCTATCTGCAGAACAAGAAACACCTAATCCAACCGGACAAGACGCAGCGTGTCGAGGTAAACGAATTACACGAACATCATGTGTGAAATATTTCCCTCCGAATTGTGCACCAATTTGACTTTCTTGACAAATTAATTGAACGCGTTTCTCCCATTCTAAATCTCTGAATGCTTGACCAGCCATATTTCCTTCAGTTGGTAATTCATCAAAATAACCAGCAGATGCTTTTTTAACAGTTGCTAAATTTGCTTCAGCTGAAGTTCCACCGATAACAAGTGCTAAGTGATATGGAGGACAAGCTGATGTTCCTAAATCCATTATTTTTTCTTTGACAAATTCGTCCAACGACTTATCGTTCAACATGGATTTTGTCTTCTGATATAAGAATGTTTTATTGGCAGAACCACCACCTTTTGCTAGAAAAAGAAACTCGTAATAATTTCCTTTTTTCGAATAGATGTCAATTTGAGCAGGAAGGTTTGAACCTGAGTTTTTCTCTTCGAACATGCTTAAAGCAACAACTTGAGAGTACCGTAAATTTTCTTCTTGGTACGTATTGAAAATACCTTTTGATAAATATTCAGCATCATCAACACCGGTATAAACGTCTTCTCCTTTTTTCGCCATCACGATTGCTGTTCCAGTATCTTGACAAGAAGGCAATTGTCCAACAGCTGCTACAACAGCGTTTTGTAATAAATTGTGTGCTACAAAACGGTCGTTATCTGTTGCTTCTGGATCCTTCAAAATATTCGTTAACATTTGAAGATGTGTTTTTCTCAAAAAGAAAGAAACATCTTTCATCGCTTCTTGCGCTAAAACTTCTAATGCTTTTGGGTCAATGTTTAGTATTTCTCGATTTCCAACTTTTACTACTTCAACGTAGTCAGATGAAATCTTGCGGTACTCCGTTTTGTCTTGTTTGATCGGATATGGATCTTGGTAAAAAAATTCTGCCATGATGGTTTGATTTTTAGAACTGTAAAGTTAACTATTGAAAAGCACTTTAGAATTGAAAATCGAAAAGAAATAAGGCTGTTTATCGTTTCTAATAAAATTAAAAAGTAACCTTAATACCAAAACTGTTAATCAAGTTTACAGTTGTAATCCTTTTTAACTCTGGAATAGCTGTATACGTAATAGACGGTTTCATTTCATAATAAAGATGTAATCGCTTCCAAAATTCTCGATTTTTCCCCATTCTGAAATCAACACCCATAGGGATAAAAATAGCTGTGGAAAAATTCATTTTATTCTGGAAATATTCAACAATATTCTCCCCTTGTTCCGTCGTTGTGTAATACTCATTCATGGTCGATGCGTTATTATAAGAAGTATATTCTATAACCGTTTGGGCATTATATGAAATTCCAAAGGAAGCTCCTAGGCCTGTATATACAGACCATCTTTTACTTGGATCCGTGCGATAAATCAATGAAGTTTCAAGACGAAGTTGTTGGGCTGAGTATCGCATATTGTAATTCTCAGAATAGGTGGAATCCAAAAAATATTGCTGTCCAGTTTGAGATGAAGTCAATGTATCATACGGAACAATTGTTGA
The DNA here is from genome assembly GCA_044377625.1 of Crocinitomicaceae bacterium. Classification (GTDB taxonomy): domain Bacteria; phylum Bacteroidota; class Bacteroidia; order Flavobacteriales_D; family Crocinitomicaceae; genus M0103. The sequence goes on along the minus strand of JBILYS010000425.1, from coordinate 2,960 downwards.
TTTTGAAAATCCTTTCGAAATATCTCCTAAAGCAATATGGCTTATTCCAATTCGCCAAAGTGGATTTGGATTCGATTTAAATGTTAATCCAAGTTGAATCGTTTGATATGAAGAACTTGTAGGTCCATTAAAAATGAAATACTCATTTCCTTGAAAAGTAGAAAAATCGTTCGTCAAAAGTTCTGAGGAAGGAGCCAATATTTTGTAATCTGCCAAACCAAAATGCTGGCCTGAATTAAAACCAATTCCATTCTGAAAATGAAACTCAGAAATGCGTATTGATTTAACTTCATCTTGAGCAAAAATGACTCCTGAATACAAAAAATAAAAGCAAAGTAATTGAGCAATTCTAGACATAATTCAACTTTTGGTAATCAAACGTTTGAAAGACAAAAATAGTATAACCTCCCTAAAATTTATCATCTTACTATTTGCAACCTTTCTATTTGCTTCTCATTCAATCCAGTTTACTATCCTGAATTTTCACAATTAGATGCGTAACTTTTTTCTAAGTCGATGGATTAAACTTCCTTAGGCTTTAAATCTATTTTTACTATCTTCGCGACTTCATTTTAGTAAGAAATCATGACAAATAAATATCCAGAATACAAAGGGTTGAATTTGCCAAACGTGGCGAAAACAGTGTTAGAAAAATGGCAGAACGAGAAAGTTTTCGAGCAATCTATTGCTACACGTGAAGGGCAAACGCCTTTTATTTTCTTTGAAGGACCGCCATCAGCGAATGGTTTACCTGGTATTCACCACGTTATGGGACGTGCAATCAAAGATATTTTTTGTCGCTACAAAACATTAAAAGGTTTTCAAGTTAAACGGAAAGCTGGTTGGGATACACACGGTTTGCCTGTTGAATTAGGGGTAGAAAAGGAACTTGGAATCACTAAAGAAGATATTGGAACAAAGATTTCAGTTGAAGATTACAACAAAGCGTGTAAAGAAGCAGTCATGCGTTACACAGATATTTGGAATGACCTTACATTGAAAATGGGTTATTGGGTTGACATGGAAGATCCATATATTACCTATGAACCAAAATACATGGAATCAGTTTGGTGGTTATTGGGTCAGTTGTACGAGAAAAATCTCATGTACAAAGGATACACAATTCAACCGTATTCGCCAAAAGCAGGAACAGGATTGTCATCACACGAATTGAATCAGCCAGGATGTTATAGGGATGTAACTGACACGACTGTTGTAGCACAGTTTAAAATTGTTGATGGCGAAAAATTACCGTTTGCCAAAAATGTAGGGTCAGGTCGCGACCTGACCCTACATTTTTTGGCATGGACAACCACACCTTGGACTTTATCTTCAAATACAGCATTGTGTGTTGGACCAAAAATAGAATATGTTTTAGTTCAATCATTTAATCAATATACGTTTGAACCAATCAATGTTATTCTAGCGAAGAATCTTGTTGGATATCAGTTTGCAAAAGGATTTCAAAACGTTGAAACTGCAAATGAACTAGCGAATTACACTGCTGGAGATAAAACAATCCCTTACGTTATTGCTGGAGAATGTCTAGGAAAAGACTTGATCGGAATCTCTTACGAACAACTATTGCCATTTGCTTTACCTGCCGAAAATCCTGAAAATGCGTTTAAAGTGATTGGTGGTGATTTTGTTACTACAGAAGATGGAACAGGAATCGTACACATTGCTCCAACGTTTGGAGCTGATGATGCGCGTGTTGCCAAAGATGCTGGAGTACCAGGATTGTTAGTGCTGGACGATAAAGGAAATTTGGTTCCGCTTGTTGATCTTCAAGGGAAATTCAGACCAGAAATGGGAGATTATGCCGGAATGTATGTCAAAAATGAATATTATGACGACGGTCAAGCACCAGAAAGATCAGCAGATGTTCAAATTGCAATTCAATTAAAAACAGAAAACAAAGCCTTTAAGGTGGAGAAATATGTCCACAGTTATCCACATTGTTGGAGAACGGACAAACCAGTATTGTATTATCCGTTAGATTCTTGGTTCATCAAGGTAACTGATGTCAAAGAACGCATGATGCAATTGAACAATACCATCAATTGGAAACCTGAATCAACTGGTTCTGGACGTTTCGGGAAATGGTTGGAAAATGTAAATGATTGGAACCTTTCTCGTTCACGTTATTGGGGAATCCCAATTCCAATTTGGTCAACCGAAGAAGGTGATGAACGTATTTGTATTTCATCTGCGGGTCAACTTAAAAATGAATGTGATAAAGCAATTTCTGCTGGATTGATGACTTCAAATCCTTTGGCGGACTTTGATGCAACGGATATGTCTAAAGAGAATTATGCTAAAATTGATTTGCATAAAAACTATGTGGATCAAATTGTTTTGGTTTCTCCAACAGGAAAACCGATGAAGCGTGAAGCAGATTTGATTGATGTTTGGTTTGATTCAGGGGCAATGCCTTATGCACAGTGGCATTATCCATTTGAAAACAAAGCATTAATTGATAATCACGAAGGTTATCCTGGTGATTTCATTGCCGAAGGCGTAGATCAAACAAGAGGTTGGTTCTATACATTGCATGCAATTGCGACGATGGTTTTTGATTCTGTGGCATATAAAAATGTTGTTTCTAACGGTTTAGTTTTAGATAAAAATGGTCAGAAAATGTCTAAACGTTTAGGCAATGCAATTGATCCATTTTCAACCTTAGAAACGTATGGCGCGGATGCTGCACGTTGGTATATGATTACCAATGCGCAACCTTGGGATAATTTAAAATTTGATTTAGACGGAATAACAGAAGTTCAACGTAAATTCTTCGGAACATTATACAATACGTATTCGTTCTTCACTTTGTACGCAAATATTGATGGATTTGATTATTCTGCTCAAGATATTCCGTTAGACGAGCGACCAGAAATTGACCGTTGGGTACTTTCCAAATTACATTCTTTGATTCAAGAAGTTGATGGATCTTTCGATGA
>JBILYS010000009.1:0-15105 GCA_044377625.1 Crocinitomicaceae bacterium | reverse complement strand
CCAATTTATTTGGTCTCTGAAGGAGCACAACCATTAGCTGCAAGATTCTTCTTCGGTACGCGAATATTGATGACTGAAAACATCGGAATGCTTGTGGAAGTTGGCTTAGGAAGTGGATCTATTTTAGACCTTGGACTTTCTGTTCGATTTTAAAAAATAACCAACTCTTTTTTACTAATTATTTTGAATAAGTGATAGTGCATATTCACGCGCCAATTTATCACTTTCGACATAATCTTCATATGCTGGTTTTTGAACAGAATCGACGTTTAACAATGTCTTTTCATTGAATTCAGCAATTTGTAAAAACGTTATTTTATCATGTAAAAATGCTTCAACGGTAATTTCGTTTGCTGCGTTTAAAATGCAAGCAGCTGTTCCTTCCATTTCCATGGCTTTAAAAGCTAAATCTAAATTTTTGAAGACGACACGATCTGGATTTTCAAACGTTAATTTTGGATAATCTAGAAAGTTGAAACGTGGAAAATCTGTTTTAAAACGATCTGGATAAGTCAATGCAAACTGAATAGGTAATTTCATGTCCGGCAATCCCATTTGCGCCTTCATACTGCCATCTTCAAATTGAACTAAAGAATGCACGATCGATTGAGGATGAACGATTACATCTATTTGTTCAGGTTTTAAATTGAACAACCATTTTGCTTCAATTACTTCAAATCCTTTGTTCATTAAGGATGCTGAATCAATCGTGATTTTTGAGCCCATTGTCCAGTTTGGATGTTTCAAAGCTTGTTCTTTCGTAACGGTTTTTAATTGATCCAATGTCCAACCTAAAAAGGGTCCTCCGGAAGCAGTTAAATATATTTTTTCAATCTTATTGTGAAATTCTCCAACCAAACATTGAAAAATTGCAGAATGTTCAGAGTCAACAGGATAAATGTTTACGCCATTCTCTTTTGCCAATCTTGTCACGAGTTCACCCGCAACAACTAACGTTTCCTTATTGGCTAAAGCAATTGTTTTTTTCGCTTCTATTGCTCGCACTGTCGGCTTTAATCCAGCATAACCAACTAATGCGGTTAAAACAATATCAACTTCATTTGATTCAACAACTTGGCAAAGCGCTTCAGGTCCGGCGTAAACATGAATATCTTCATCAATTAATGCCGTTTTTACTTTTTCATAAAGTGATTCGTCTGTGATTACAACAGTATTCGGCTTGAATTTCAACGCTTGTTCAATTAATAGATCTGCGTTTTTTCCAGCGGTAATTACTTGTAAATCAAAAAAAGCAGGATAGGCTTCAATAACCTCTAATGCTTGAGTTCCAATTGACCCCGTCGACCCAAGAATAACAATACCTTTCTTTTTCTCCATAATGCAAAAATAACGTTTTGAACCCAAGATTGTTTGGAAAAGAAGGTAAAGAATCTGATGGATTTAACAAATCTCCATGTAAATTTGTATTGATTGAAAAGAATTAAAGAATTTACCATTCTATGAAATACCGCATTTTAACCAATGAAGAACTATCGCATCTTGCAGAAGATTTCAAGCAATTTTTAATTGTTTCAGGTGTACATGCTGAGGAATGGGAAGAAATGAATAAAACGGACGTTTCAAAAGCTGTTCAGATAGTGGAGATTTTTAGTGATACCGTTCTGCAAAAAGTATATGAAAAAATTAAGTTTGTGGAATTTAGAAGTGAGAATTCATGTATTGTTTTTGACTGTCAAGAAGATAAAATAGAATTGATTTCAATCCAAGGAAAATCTGGAATACATGTAAATCTTTCTACCCCTAAATCGATTCACTTTGAATTAAAAAACAACTTTAGTAATCTTCAATTTCACCGTTCTGAAAAAAACTACGGTTCTTCACGAGAAATGGAACTTCATGAATTATTAGAAAAAGGGTGTGTGGTTTCAAGCAAAGAGTTTTGGGAACAATTATTAATTATTTTAGTTGCTAATTAGCTGAATTGTATTAACTTGCCATAAAAAACCACTATGAAAAAATTATCTTTAATCGGATTTTCTATGTCTGTTATTTTTTTAATCTTTGGATTATACCTCATATTAATTATTGCTCCAGAGTCAGAAACAGCAGCACTTGAAATGGAAATGATGCAACAAGCAAACATGGGAGATTACTCTGTATCTCTATTTGAAACTCCTGGTTATGCTGAGGCGTTTGCTACTAGTGAGAAAAAAGTTGACTATGGTATGGTCCTTTTATTAGGGTCATTTTTACCTTTTCTTTTATGCATAATTCCTGTTTTCAAAAAGAATAAATTGGCAATTTTAGGACTTGTATTTTCTTTGGGTGCTTTTTTTATTGGAGCTGCTTACGGAAGCCATATGTTTTCATAAATTTACTTTAAACAATCTTCAGGGTTTTGTGTTAATTTAGCAATTCAAAAAATTGAAATGCTATGAAGAAATTATTGTCTGTTTTATTCTTAATGAATTTAGGAATTACCCTAAATGCACAACTACAAGCTCCAAAATTAAGTCCAATTGCAAAAATTGAACAGCGTGTTGGTTTAACGGATATTAAAATTGAATATTCGCGCCCGTCAAAAAATGACCGAGTGGTTTTTGGAGAGGTCGTTCCATTCAATGAAATTTGGCGAACTGGCGCAAATGAAAACACAAAAATTACACTTTCAGATGCAATGGTTTTCGGAAAGGACACGTTGCAAGCAGGAACGTATGCAATCTACACCAAACCATCAGCTTCTACTTGGGAAATAATATTTTACTCAGATATCACAAATTGGGGCACACCTGATGAATGGGATGATAAAAAAGTAGTGTTAAAAGTAAGTGCAAATGTTGTTGCCTTGAATGATGTAGTAGAAACATTTACTATTGGGATTGATAATACAACAACCAAAACAGCTAATTTAAATTTCTCTTGGGATAAAACAAGAGCATCTATTCCTTTTTCCGTTCCAACCGACACAAAAATGGCTGCTTCAATTGAAAAAGTGATGGCCGGTCCATCAGCGAGTGATTATCATGCATCAGCAGATTTCTATTTTAAGGAGAAAAAAGACTTAAAAAAAGCGTTAGAATGGTCAACGAAAGCATGCGAATTAAAAGGAGATGATGCTTTTTGGATGTTACGTCTGAAATCACAAATTCAAGCGGAACTTGGAGATTATAAAGGAGCAATTGAAACCGCAAAGAAATCATTAGCAGCAGCAGAAAAAGCAAAATACCAAGCGTATATTGATAGTAATAATGCTTCAATTGAAGAATGGAGCAAGAAAAAGAAATAATTTCTACCAGCTTCTACGCTTTTTCAAAATATATATAATTTAGTTCTAGAGCCAAAACATGACAGATTTACAAGCAGCTTTAGGCAACCGTTTTGGTGAACACCGGGTTTCAGTTCTTCCAACAAAAGAAGGTGAAATTTCTTTGCTAGTGCTGGATTTAGAATTGAATAGTCCTGTAACCTTAATAATGACCAACGGTTTAAGCGATTACAAAATGCCCGTTCACGAAAAAATGAAAGGACGAGAATTCAATGAATTGTATTTCTGCTTACCAAGCTATTGGAAATGGGAAGAATTAGACAATGAAAAGATGAACTGGATTTTTCCTTGGATTCAAAAACTTTCTAAATATGTGGTCGAAAAAAATGCTTGGTTCGGCCATGGACACACTATGCCATGTGGAACAGATGAAAATAGACTTTCTTCTTCTATGCTCCAAAATTATTTCTTTCTGTCTGACCCTGTATTATTGGAAGCTGAATTAGCACCAATCCAACTTGGAGAAAAAACCATCCATTTCTTATCAATAATTCCAATTTTCCCAGACGAAATGGATTACAAACAAGGAAAAGGTACCTTTAAATTTGAAAAGAAATTAAGAACCCATGGAATTACTGAAAAATTGGATGACTTTAGGGGAACAATTTTAAGAAGTAAATGGAGGTTTTTGAAAAAATAATCGGTTTAAAGTGTAATTAAATCAATCCTTTTTCCATCAACAACTTCGCAATCTGAACAGCATTTGTAGCAGCTCCTTTTCTCAAATTATCTGCAACAATCCATAAATTCAAAGTGTTTGCTTGAGACTCATCTCTGCGAATTCTTCCTACAAAAACATCATCTTTTCCTTCAGCGTATTTCGGCATTGGATAGGAATTGGTCGTTGGATCATCTTTTAAGGTGATGCCTGGTTGATCATGCAATAAGCGTCTAACGTCAGACAAATTAAAGTCATTTTCGAATTCAATGTTAACTGCTTCAGAATGACCGCCAACGACAGGAACACGAACAGCAGTTGCAGTTACATTTATAGCCGGATCTAAAATTTTCTTTGTCTCATTGGTTAATTTCATTTCTTCTTTCGTGTAACCGTTGTCCATGAAAGAATCACATTGTGGGATACAGTTTTTATCTATCGCATAGTTATAAGCCATTTCAGCAGAAATACCATTGCGTTCATTTTCCATTTGTTGAACAGCTTTTACACCAGTTCCAGTTATAGATTGGTATGTTGAAACAACAACTCGTTTAATTTTATACGCTTTATGAAGAGGTGCTAGTGTTAAAACTAATTGAATGGTGCTGCAGTTGGGATTCGCAATGATTTTATCAGCAGCAGTTAAGACATCTCCATTAATTTCAGGAATAACTAATTTTTTTGTTGGATCCATTCTCCAAGCCGAAGAATTGTCAATAACGGTAGTTCCAACAGCTGCAAATTTTGGAGCCCATTCCAAAGAGGTTTCTCCGCCAGCTGAAAAAATTGCAATATCTGGTTTCATTTCAACTGCAGTTGATAGTCCAACAACCGTATATTTTAATCCGCCAAATTCTATTTCTTGTCCAACTGATTTTTCTGATGCAACTGGAATTAATTCTGTAATCGGGAAATTGTGTTCACGAAGAACTTTCAACATCACATTTCCTACCATTCCTGTGGCGCCAACAACTGCTACTCTCATCTTAATTTTATTTTTAATCGTATGCCAAAATTAGTATATTTAACAAAGAAAAGAATCAAATGAAACACTTATTAGCCTTTTTTATTTTCTTAACACATCAATTCATTTTTGGACAATTTATAGACGATTTTTCTGATGTGGATTTTACAAATAACCCAACTTGGATTGGCGACGATTCCGTATTTGTAGTTTTCGATAATGTTGGAAACATGCAGTTGAAATCGGATAAATTAATTGCGAACTCTAGCTTTTATTTGGCAACACCAAGTATACAAGCAACGAATGGACAATGGGAATTTTATTCTCGTCTAGCTTTCAATACCTCAAGCACAAATTTTGTGGATGTTTATTTAACATCTGATCAATCAAACCTGTTGAGTCCAACTATTAATGGCTATTTTGTTAGAATTGGTGGCACAACGGATGAAATTTCTTTGTACAAAAAAGTGGCAGGTGTTGCAACAGAGATTTTGGATGGTATTGACGGCATAACCAATGTTTCTAACAATCTTTTAAAAATAAAAGTTACGTGCTCAGCAACAAATGATTGGGAATTGGAACGAGATATCTCGGGAACTGGAGCAAGCTATTTTTCTGAAGGAATCATCAACGATGCATCAATTTTAACGAGCAGTTTTTTCGGTGTTTCAATAACGCAATCAACGGCAAGCTTTTTTCAGAAGCATTATTTTGATGATTTTTATATTGGACCAATCATATTTGATATAACTCCACCAGTGTTGGTTTCTGCAACTGCGATTAGTGCAACACAAATAGATGTTGTTTTTAATGAACCAGTCACACAAATTTCTGCAGAAACAATTGGAAATTATGGCATTCTACCTGCTCAAATGGTTTTAAACGCATTGTTAGATGGTATTGATCCAACTATCCTTCATTTAACGATTACTCAACCCTTAACAAACGGAACGACCTATACGTTGAATACAAATGCAATTGCTGATTTGGACGGGAATATCTCAGGAAATCAATCTACACAATTCACCTTTTTAGTTGCTGAAACACCTGTCAAGGGAGATGTTGTTTTGTCAGAATTTGTATGCGATGAATCACCAACAATTGGTTTACCACAGGTTGAATATGTTGAAATTTACAACCGAAGTTCCAAATATTTTAACCTCCAAAACTGGAAATTAGGAGATGCTGCTTCTGATGGCACAATTCAGCAAACATGGCTGGCTCCAGGGGAATATAAAATTCTTTGTTCAACCTCAAATATTGATACATTCACGATGACAATTCCTGTCGGCGTAACAAGTTTTCCAAGTTTGAATAATGCCGGTGATGATCTTGTTTTGAAAGATGATAATGGAATTATTTTAGATAAAATCTCCTATACAGATGATTGGTACCAAGATCCGTTAAAAGCAGATGGTGGTTATTCTATTGAATTGATCAATCCAAATGATCCGTGTTCGGGAGAAGATAATTGGAAAGCGAGCATGGCTATTATTGGTGGAACTCCAGGAGCGATTAATTCCGTTTACGATATAACTGCAGATACACAAGCACCGGCGATTATTGAGTTGCTTGCAATAGCACCTAATTTAGTAACAATAACATTTAATGAAGGAATGGACTCAACCTTGTTAATGGATGCATTGGTCTCATTTTCTCCAAATTTGACAGTGTCGAACACGTATATTTTAGATCCTTTTCCATCTCAATTTACGTATCAATTTGTAGAAAATTTAGTTGGAAGTCAAACCTATACACTTCAATTAAATAACATTGCAGATTGTTGGATGAATGCCACTTCACTTACTGGAACTTTTGCTTTAGCCGAAAATCCAATTCAAGGTGATTTAGTTCTCAACGAGATTTTATTTGATCCTATTACCGGAGGATCTGATTGGATTGAAGTATATAATACGTCTTCAAAACTGATTGATTTAAAAGATTGGCAAATAGCAAACTTTGACAATGACACAATCGCGAATAACAAAGTAATTGAAAGCCATTTTTTCCTTAAACCGAATCAATATGCGGTTATTGGAAAAGATTCGGCGTTTGTAAAACAAAATTATCCAGCTGCAATTACGGGGACTTTTGAACATTCAGATTTACCAAGCTTAAATGTTGATTCAAGTACTGTTTATCTGATTTGGAATTTTCAAATTATGGATAAAGTTTCATATTCGAGTGATTGGCATTTTCAATTGTTAGATGTTACGGATGGCGTATCATTGGAAAGAATGGATCCACAAGGAATTAGTAATGATCAAAATAATTGGCATTCTGCTGCAGAAGCAATTGGTTTTGGAACCCCAGGAGGAAAAAACTCTCAATATTATCCTGCTCTTACGAATGGTGATTTTTCTTTTACTAGTTCAACAGTTTCTCCTGACAACGATGGTTTTGAAGATGTTTTGCAAATTAATTATGAAATGTCCGAACCAAGTTTGTTGGGTACATTCACTATTTACGATGATAGAGGAAGAATAATCAGGGAATTATTTAAAAGCGAATTGCTGGCAACTAAAGGCACATTTACGTGGGATGGAGTAAGTGATTTAGAAACGAAAACAAGCATTGGAACCTACGTTGCAGTTTTTGAGGCTTATTCCTTGGATGGAGCCTTAATTTTCACAAAAAGAAAAGCATTTGTCGTGGCTGGAAAGCTATAAAGAATTAACTTTGTAGAAAACAAATATTTGAAGCCATGAAAAAAATAATTTTAGTTTCGTTACTCTTTATCAGTGCAAATTATTCAAATGCACAAGCTTTTAACAATAAAGAAAATTATGTAAATTTTGGATTTGGTATAGATCCTTTTACAAGCTCTTTTGGAAACGCTTATTTTGGCTATAACCATTATCAAATTGGACCAGTCGTAATAGGTTATGAGCGCGGAATTACTGAAAAATTAGGAATTGGTAGAATTGGGATAGGTGGTCTAATCGGTCAATCATTTGAAGGATACAAGAATTACAGTAAATGGATGAATACTTCAGTTTTATTTAGAGGAGCTTATCACTTTGATTTTAACATCGATAAAATGGATGTTTATGCGGGAGTTGGAGCAGGCTTATCATTTGTTGGTGCTGAAAAATATGATAATTCAACAATTACAGGAACATCAAGCAGTATTAGAGGGGAGCAATACATATTTGCTGGTATTCGTTATTATTTTAATGACAATATTGGTGTTTATGCTGAAGTTGGAGAAGGCTTTATGCTTGCTAACGGAGGACTAGTTCTTAAGTTTTAAAACCGAAAATAATTGATAAAAAAGCGCTTCGAGAGAAGCGCTTTTCTTTTTGTTGTAATTTTGCAACCAATGAATTCAAAAATGCTGCAACCAGGTTCAAAAGGATGGATTAAAAAGTACTTCGATATGGTCGATAAAGGCCAAATTGAACTCAACAACGAATTGCCAAAAAAAATTGATAGAGAATCGTTTATTCATGCCGCACTGGGAAGAACAGGGATAATTTTTGGTTTTCCTTCTCGCTTGCATTATGCTAAAGAATTGGATGATTCAAAATGGACTTCTGAAGAAAAGTTGAAATTACTTTTATTTGAATCACATTTATTAGTTTATAGAACAAAACAAGTAGAAAATACTTTTGACCAAAATCAATTTATTGAAGCATTAGTTGAATTTTATGGCAAGTACAATGCCTCGTCGATCACCAAAATGTTTTCCTTCTTTTTGAAAGAATCAGTTGAGGAAAAACTGGAATCCATTTTAACAAAGAGGGTTGATATAAAAATGAATTTATTGGACAATAAATTCTGGGTGAACTACCTGAACAATGTGTTTATCTATTTAGATGTTATACTTTTTAATGATTTTTTAGAACATCGAAAATCGAGTACGTTCTATAATTATGATGAAATGGCAATAAATGCGTTAAATGCAATTGCTTTAGCTTCCTTTTCTGATGGAGAAATCGAACACCAAGAAAGATCAATGTTCAAAGTGTTTTTAGCTTCTGCAAATTTATCAGATTTACAGCGAGAAATTGTTGAAGAACGCTTTGAGAAAGGGGGAGACTTTAATGATTTTACAGATCAAGTAGAAACGAATTGGTTGTTTAAACGGTTTTTATTTGACCTCTCAGTATTCTTCATTTTTGCCAATCATGATGCTGCGGCTGAAGAGAAAGAGCATTTAAAAAAACTCTGTGCTTTTTTAAACTTGTCTGTCAATGAATTGAACGAAGGTTTGGCGTTGACAGAACAATTTATCATCAATAATCAGGAAAAAATTCCTTTTTTGAAAACGTCGTCCTCAGTTGAAAAGGTATATAGTAGCTTGACAAAAAGATGGGTTAAAATTCTCGGTCGAAATAAAGATAAATTAGCCGTTGAGTTGAAGCAAAGTAAGGAACTCGTTTCATTAATTCGAAAATCTACCACGAAAGAGCTTACAAAAGAAGAGAAAGAAACAGTAAAGACGCAATTTAAGGACATCGTTAAATCAATGCCTTCTTTGGCTATTTTTATGTTACCCGGTGGTGCTTTCCTATTGCCACTTATTCTGAAAATTATCCCTGATTTAGTTCCTTCAGCATTCAGAGATAACGAAGTAGAAAAATAGAAGCTTAATTGATTTCCTGTTTATCAGCTTGAATAAGCAACTTTTGAATGAGCTGACAATTACGTGCATTATTGAAGTGTTTATTTATAAAAACTGAACGTTCTTCAAATTCTGTCGTTGTGAGTGCGTCATTCATTAAACCAATATAATGCAATTTAAATTCTTTTGGGTCATTTGCAATTGTGCAGAATGATTCTAGCGAAGTGCCAATAACCATGTTCTTATTGACTAGAATTTTTCCTGAACTGTAAATACAAGAAAGTAGTTTTAGTTTAATTCCAGAAGGAACAGAAGTATATAAAACATGAATTTGTGCCTCTTGAATGAGCTGAAATAACGCTTTTTCATCAGGATTTTCAATAAGTTGAATCTCTTCTTTAAGGCAAATTTTCTTCAATTTCGGACTTGGATTTTTACCAGCAATAATCAGTGGAAAAGTTGGGTCAATAACATTTTTCAACGCTTCAATAATCCATAGTGCGGCTGACTCATTTTCAGGAACAGATAAATTGCCATGAAAAAGAGCAAACCTTTTTACTTTTGTATATCTTCCATGAAGATCTGGAATGGAAGCAGGCAAAACAAAAACATTGGAATTAATTCGTTTTAATGCTGTGGCATCTGAATCTTTAATCGCTAAAATGTAGGTAGCTTTTGATAATATGGCCTGATATTTTTTAAGCTTGATCGCTTCTTGTTGAAAGTAAAATTGTTTTATGAACGATGAATTTTTTTTTAATCCACGATAATATTCATCTTCTAAATTATGCATGCGGACAATAGTTGCGCGCTTTTGTATTTCACTATTTTCTAAAAACCATGTCGTATGAATACCTTCAAAAAGAATAGGAAAATCATCTTTCAGTAAATTATCAAGTAATTTTTTATTTTTCCGTGTTTGAACAATAAAAGGACGTCTTGAAAACAAATTCAAAAAAGAGCGTTTCCGGGAGTAATAAATAACGTTTCCAAATTGGTTAAGTTCAGTATGTTTCCCTCTGCCATAATCATACACATGTAGTGTTAAGTTGAAGCCAAGTTGGTGCAACGCTTTTATTCTATAAAACATATCGATTGCCCCACCATAGTCTGCTGGAAAAGGGACGTCTAAACAAACGATATGTAGTTTTTTATTTTCCAACTTGCGGGTAAATTGATTCTAAAAAAGTTGATTCATGTTCCCAGTTCTCAACCAAACTAGCCTTTTCGCAATTTGTTTTCATTTCTTGTAGAATGGAAGCGTTTTGTTGTAAATAAGAGATCTTTTCTACTAAATTTTCAGGAGAAAGTTCTGGGAGAATTAGACCAATTGAATGTTTCTTAATTATAGCAGAGACTTCTATTAAATCTGTACAAATGATTGGTGTTCCAGCATGTATGTAGTCAAACACTTTGTTTGGTAACGAGTACTTATAATTCAAATTCGTTGGCTTATCCAGCGTTAAACCAACATCAGCTAAATGCGTGAAATTCATCAATTCAGCGTAAGGTCTTTTACCAAAAAAGAGGACTTTTTTATTTAGGTCGTAATGCGTTACGGTTAACTTTAATTGAGGTATAACATCTCCGTCTCCAACAATTATTAATACGGCATTTTCAATATGTTTCATTGCTTCAACAGCTTCTTCTGCTCCTCTATCAATATTAATTCCGGCTCCTTGAATAATGATAATAAATTTGTCATCAGGAATTCCTAAGTCTCTTTTTGTCATTACTGAAAGTGGTTTCCAAGAGGGAGAGATATTCCGAATAACTGCTACATCTTTCTTGTATTTATCGCGATATAATTGAGCTATGGATTCATTTACTGTATAGATAGTTTGCAATTTCGGGAAAATCCATGCTTCAATTCCTTCCCATATTTTTTTAATCTTTGGACGTGATGTTAATTCTGGTACTTCCGTAAAATATTCATGTGAATCATAAACTAACGTAGCATTTGGTTTAAATTTACTGGCAGCATAATTTGCTAATAGCGTATCTAAATCATTTGAAACAAGAAGTGTAGCTCTATGAAAAAGTAAAAACATGAACAAACGAAAATTGTATTCAGCATAAAAAAGGGCGCCTTTTTCATAGATTAACTTCATGCGTTTTGTGCGATAAGATCTTGTTGGTAGCGCATTGCTATTTTTCCGTATGCGGCCTACCAACAAAACAGAATATCCTTGCTTTTCTAAGAAACGGCAAATTTTATCTACACGATTGTCAGTATATAAATCATTGGTGACAGAAACAATTGCGCGCTTTTTTTTTGACATCGTTTAATCTTGAAAAACTGAAAATAGTTGAACGCACATGTTACAAAAGTAGAAGAATTAACAGTGAAACAAAGATGATTTCTATTCCATAAATTATAGTTTCAACAATTAAAAATACTTTGCTGACTTTTAATCTGCTTTCGCCTGTTGGTGTTATATAACGAGAAGACTTAGCTTTCTTATAGAAGATCAGTCCAATGATGAAAGGAATAATTCCAAACAGTGTCGCTGCTATGGAAAAACCCATTGCTATATTGGCATCTTTTTCTGCAAGATAAGCTTGGTTTACAACATCGTCTTCTTCGTCTGATTTTTTATCGTTGGTTGTATTATTTGATTGCTGTTGAACACGAGAAATTTTCTCCTTTTCGACAGATGAAAATTGCGGCTCTTGAATTAAAAAATTGGTTTGAGTAGCATCTACAATTGCCGTGTTATTTGAAATATCATTCTCATTTTCAGCAGTTGTTTCTTTAATATGTTTTTTTGCTGTTTTCTCTAAAATCGCAACTTCTTGGTTATCAACTTTAACGTATCGTAAATGAGCAATTTTGGAATTGTAAATTCCACAAGATGATAAAATTGCAATGGTTATAATAAGCGTGAAATATTTCATAATTTTTTTAATCTATTAACCTTAACGTAAAAAACAGACAATTAGTTGTTTTACCATTATTAAATGGAGAATTGTTATTTTCCAATGATTTCAGTTAATTGTTCATAAGCATGTTTTATGTGCTTTACCTCTGAAAAAATAATTTTTAACTTGTCATTCTGCTCACTGAATTTGCAATTTTTACCGTTTCGTTGAATGTGATTTAATATTTGAGAAAAAGTATCTGTTTCGTAAAAATGCGATTGAGGATTAGAGATGAAATACCCAACCATTTTTCCTGATTTGATTACTAATCTCTCCATTCCCATATCTTGTGCTAACCAGCGCAATTTGAATGATAAAATCAATTCATTAACCTGTTTTGGCAATGGCCCAAATCTATCAATTAACATTTCGCCAAATTTAGCTAGAGCGGCTTCATCTTTTAAATTATCCATTTCTTGATAAAGACTCAATCTCTCATTCACATTATTAACATATGTGTCAGGAATTCGGACTTCTAAATCAGTTTCGAGAATACAGTCCTTCACAAAATTGAGCATTGAATCTGATGTACGATCATCAAATAACTCTTTGAATTCAGCTTCTTTCAATTCTTCCATTGCTTCATTCAAAATCTTTTGATACATCTCAAACCCAATGTCTGATATAAAACCACTTTGTTCGCCTCCCAACATATTTCCAGCACCACGAATGTCAAGATCCTTCATTGCAATATTAAATCCAGCACCTAAATCTGAGAATTGAACCAATGCCTCTAATCGCTTTCTGGAATCCGAAGTCATAATGCTAAAAGGTGGCGCAATCAAGTAACAGAACGCTTTTTTATTACTTCTTCCAACGCGTCCACGTAATTGATGTAAATCACTCAATCCAAAATTTTGCGCATCATTGATAATTATTGTATTGGCATTCGAAATGTCTATTCCAGATTCAATAATAGTTGTTGCAAGTAAAACATCATATTCTCCATTAATGAAGTCCATCATGATTTTTTCCAGCTGTTTCCCGTCCATTTGTCCGTGCCCAATACCAACTCGAACACCAGGACATAAACGCTGAATCATTCCAGAAATCTCTTTGATATTCGCCAATCTGTTATGAACAAAAAACACTTGTCCACCACGACTCATTTCATATGCTATGGCATCACGAATAATTTCTTCGTTGAAATGAATAATTTCTGTTAACACAGGCTGTCTATTCGGTGGTGGTGTATTAATAATACTTAAATCACGTGCTCCCATTAATGAGAATTGTAATGTTCTTGGGATTGGTGTTGCAGTTAATGTTAACGTATCAACTGTTGTTCTTAGGGTTTTTAATTTGTCTTTAACAGATACGCCAAATTTCTGTTCTTCATCGATTATCATTAATCCAAGATCTTTGAATTTTACGCGCTCAGCAACAATAGCATGGGTTCCAATCAAAATATCAATTTCACCCGTGCTTAATTTTTTTAACGTTTCTGTTACATCTTTCGCTGATTTAAACCGATTGATAAAACTTACATTACACGGAAAATCTTTGAATCGTTCCTTGAAACTGCGATAATGTTGCATAGAAAGAATAGTCGTTGGAACAAGAATCGCGACTTGTTTACTGTCAGCAACAGCTTTAAAAGCAGCTCGAATTGCCACTTCTGTTTTACCAAAACCAACATCTCCACAAATTAAACGATCCATTGGAGTAGAAGATTCCATATCTTCCTTAATTGCTTGAGTAGCTTTTAATTGATCTGGCGTGTCTTCATACATGAAAGATGCCTCCAATTCGTTCTGCAAATAAGTGTCTTCACTAAAGGCAAAACCCGGTTGACTCTTTCTTTTTGCATATAGTTGAATAAGATCAAAAGCCAATTCTTTAATCTTCTTTTTCGTTTTACTTTTTAATGTCGCCCACGCTTGCGTTCCAAGTTTATTCATTTTAGGGACAGCTCCATCTTTTCCAGTGAATTTTGAAATTCGATGTAGCGAGTGAATCCCAACGTATAAAACATCGCCGTCTTTATAAACAAGTCGAATTGCTTCTTGTGGCTTGCCATTTACATCAATCGTTTCTAATCCAGAAAACTGTCCAACACCGTGATCAATATGTGTAACATAATCACCTTTTTGGAGGTTGTAAATTTCCTTTAATGTCAGTGCTTGTTTTGCTTGACGAAATCCTTCTTTTAACCTAAAACGGTGATATCGTTCAAACAATTGATGGTCTGTATAACAAACTAATTTTTGAGATGGAGAGACAAAACCTTCGTGTAAAGCAATATTGACTGGTTTGAAATCAACGCCACCACCGATATCTTCAAATATTTGATATAAACGGTCAATTTGCTTGGGTTGATTGGAGAAAATTAGATTTGTGAAATGCAATTTAGTTCTATTCGCTAAATCTTCTCTTAATAAATCAAAATTCTTGTTGAAACTTGGTTGCGGAAGAAAGTCAAACTGAAATTCTTTGGCTGCTTTAAAGTGATATTCTGGTCCCCATTCTATAATATTGTAAGGATCTATTTCATTTTTAACATCTTGAGGATGCAAATAAAGTTCGCCCGGCAAAGTGCGTTTCACAACATCTGACAACCCGTTATAAATAGTTAACGACTTATCGTATTCTTTTTGCAAAACACTTGTAAGAACATCATACGATGAAAACCACAATGTTGCATTCTTACCTAAAAATTCAAAAAAGCTTCCGTTTCCTTCCAAATTAAGTTGTCCTTGAACATTTGG